>JAFDXH010000015.1 GCA_018268075.1 Bacteroidota bacterium
CGTTATGTTGAAAGGCACTAATTACTTCATACCCTACAACCGCTTTTGTTGCCCATCCTTTAGTGACAAAAATATCAAGTGCAATTGCTCCTGCTAGTAAGGCCCCTTTACCGAATTGCTTTAAGGCTTCAATTGACTCTTTTTTCCTATTGCTGAAAAAAGGTGATGGATTAGTCTTTGGTTCAGGCGTTCTTCCATATTTATTTGCCTGAACTTGCTTGTTAATTTCATTATTATTTATAAGGATGCTATTTTCTAACCCTTCAATATCTACCCCAACAATTGGGTAATTAGAGGCAAACTGATATGGTGTGTACCAAGGGTATGAACGGAATAAAGGATCGATAGATAAAAACCTTCCTAACCTCGGATTATAAATTCTAAACCCATAGTCATAAATGTTACCTTGCCCATAAGTTTCAGGATCTTGCTCCTTTCCATTAAAACTATAGCGATAATGCTCTGAGCCTGACGAAGGGCTATACTCCCTTCCGGGCTCTTGCATGCCGAACGGATATTTTTCTTTTGCTTCAAAGAACTTATATCGAAATTAAAAAATTATTCTGCTGAACCAAATCAAAGCACAAACAAATCTTTCGCTCAAAGACTTACCACATTCGCTTATAAAATGTTATAGTACGTTGAGGAGCGAAGAAAAGACAGACGGAAAAGAAAGAAAAGAGGCAGAGCAGGAAGAAAAACCACTGCGTAATAAGCAGCAGTTTAAAATTCATTCGCCACAATGAAATGGGATTGTGTCATTGTAAAGAACATTTTTGTTTTTAACGATAGAAACATAAACTTCTTTGCACCCTGTATTTTTAATAGTGAATTCAAATGTATTGACGGAATGTAAAATATTTGTATCTAGTATTAATTTATTTCCATTCTTAATTCGCACATTCATACTATCTAAATTTCCAGTTAAATTAATCCTTGTATTATTGGAAGGCTTTAAAGCATCACCTGAACCAATTATAGTATTCCAAAGAGCAATGGTTTTATCATTTATGACATCAAAAGAAGAAACAGTTCCATCGTCATATATCAAATGTGCAGAAACTTTTAAAATGGCTTGCTGCGGCGAGAGCTTTACAACACTGTCATGTGCTATATTGCCCTTTACGTTTTCAATGTTGTTTTGCTTAGTTCTTTCTTTACAACGTGAAAGTAAAACGATTATTGATAATACTATTAAGACAAAAAATCTCATGGTGTTTTATTGAATAATGGGTAACCCTTTAGCATCTTTAGGCAATGCTCTTAACTCTTTTAATGTTTTGCCTTGTAGATTCTGAAAATGCGGCCTATCGTCTATACTTTTCCACCTATGCCCCCATTCTAGACCTCTGCTTTCCCCAATTAAACCAATTACAGGATAATTTTTTGTACCCCAATTTAATTTACCGTTTTCAAAAGGGACTACATCTATTGCTAAACCAAAATTATGATTGCTATATCCCCCTCTTGCTTTTGTAACAATTTTACCGGTCGTTGTTCTTCCCTGTGCATATAATTTATCTTGTTGCTCTACGGTTCTAAATCCGTCCGTAACACGAAGGTCAATTCCAAATCTGTTTTTGGACATTAATATAAATGATTTCATTTGGTCTTGAACAGAATTATGCAGAGTTCCAAGTTTCTTATCAGTTGCACCGTTCCCTGCGCTTAAGCTTTCATAACTCTGCCAAGTTTGAACACCATTCCCTTTACTATCTACACTACTTGTAGTCATTCCTTTCAAACCAAAAGTGTAAGCTATTCCTACTGTACCAGCTTTTGGAGTTCTATTTCCTTTATCGTCTTTATCATAACCAGCCCACCGAACGCCAACAATCTTTAATTTATCATCTTTAGTAGTAGCGCTGTTTATACTTATTTGTTTATTGTCTTTGCCATAGTAAGCCCATTCAAGTCCATCTTCATCAATTCCAGATATAGGTGAATTGCTTGCAAATTGATAAGGCGTTAATTCAGGATATTGTTTTGTAACCGGATCCACACTCAAAAATCTCCCCAATCTCGGATCATAAATCCTCATTCCATAATCCTGCTGATTACCCTCACCTTTTACTTCATTATCATTTTCTTTGCCATTAAATCCATAACGATAATGCCCTGAGCCTGTCGAAGGGCTGTACTCCCTTCCCGGCTCCTGCATGCCGAACGGATATATTTTTCAGCTCAAAGAACTCATGCCGAAGTTAATAAATTATCCTGCTGAACCGAATTAAAAATGGTAACGTAGATAAGAAAACAAATTTTAAAATACATTCGGCTGCGAAAAAAGTGTTTGAAATAAGGCGGGAGGTAAACAATCCTATTTATTTTCCCAAGGAAATTTTTTTATCATTCGTAATTGTGGCTCCCCCCCTCCATGATAAGAAGAATTAGGGTATTCTTTCACCCATTTTTCATCTTTTTTTTCATCAAGGTAATAAAAAAGCCAATCAGCGCCTTTGGTATCCACAAGTTTTAGACGTTGAAGCATTTTATCCATCGCATCTCCTTTAATAATTATATCATTCTCCATATTATTTTACTTTATGACCTTATAAGTAACATTCTTTAGTTTAGTCAACTTAAGATTTGGCAAGACATATTCGTTTGCCCCTCCTAAAGTTTTCCCTCCATTAATAAATCCAGGGTTAGTTCTGTTAAAAGGAACAGCTAACCCCTCAGAGGGAGTATCAAATTCTATAAGCCTAAAGGGTCCTTTAATTAAAGTACCATCCGACCTATAAAGAGATAACTTTTTCGCAATTTGTTCTGATGTCTGTAGTCCTTTAATGTCAATTGGAGTAGTTACAAATGCCTCCGTTTCAGTTGCTCTTCCAAGATTAGTTGCTCCTGCAAAAGTCTCTTCAGGTATTACTCTTACTAATCTGGCAGGCAAAGCAGACACTGGAATTTCAATTGCAGGAGATAAAGAAAGTGCTAATCCAAGAGCATTTCCTGCAATTTGCCAACCATTGCCTTCTTTGATTCCTTCAACAACTCCTTTCCCATTATTTACAACTCCATTTATGTATTCTTGTGCAGTTACATACGATCTTATTGAAAGCTCACCAGCCCAAGGATCCATTGTAGCTCCCTTTAAATTTTTAATCGTTTGCTGCTCATTTCTTAACTCTTGTTTGTATTCAGTATTATATGGAGTTAAATTTTGAGAAATGGTAGTTTGTGTCCTAGTTGCATATGCATTTATAGGAAGCGATGAAGAAAAAGGATTTACTCGTCTTTCATTTTGTTCCTTTTTGATACTTAGCTCAAGCTCCGTTCTATATTTTACACGATTTTGTTGATTAATATAGAATTCCTCGGTACCGTTAAGATCAATTGCTTCAATAGGTTTATTTCCCGCAAATTGATATGGTGTGTACCAAGGATAATCATGAAATAATGGATCCACACTCAAAAACCTTCCCAACCTC
>JAFDXH010000160.1 GCA_018268075.1 Bacteroidota bacterium
TAAAATTAAAGAATATCGAATCAAATTATTGATCTATAAAAAATATAAATACAACCTAAGAATTTCCTGGTATTTTATCATTTTAATTGATATCTAGGGCGATCCAGATTAAATGTGTCCAACATTTTTCTGATTTTTGCTGAATCTTCAATCTGCGATTTTTGTAATAACCATTTAAGCGATATACTATCAGAGGTAGTTTTGAAAGAATCAAAATAATGAGGATTGAATACCAATACAGCTTTAAACAATTTTGATTGGTTGATGCTGTCAAATTCTTTTGATAGAGATACGTTTACATCAGAAAGCGATTTTTTAAAAAACAATTTCAAACTATCTAAATGAGAAGTATCGTATACGTTTTTTACGGTAAATAATTCAAATAATTCATCGTTTCGCTTTTCACGTTTTATTAAATGGGGGCCACTTTTCATACACATGGTATAGGGGTTATTATATTCATTCCATTGCCTTTTGAGCATTGAGTCAACCCTTAATTTGCGGGTAAACATGGAAATTCCCCGTGCTTCACCCGGCCTAGTGGTATCCATAAAATAATAATTGAGCCCAAAAATATCACCCGTTTTCCAAGTAAAATACATGAATCGGTTCTCTGTGTAAAGCGCTTTACCGGAATCTCCATCTTCAACATAATTTGTATAAACATAAGGTAATTGATACATGTTAAGGCTATCGGATGTATAAACCCTGATTATTGAAGTATCATTCCCTTCTCCGGTTCCGATATGATTTTTTGTGAATTGAAATTTAGGTATAATTTGTTTTAACACCACGCAGCTAATTCCCTTATCTGTTTTGGGTAAATTGCTATAGATACAACTTTTTGTAAGGATCGATACTAAAATAAGCGATAATATCGTCCTGCACATAGAAAAAAATTCAGTAATTTTTGAATGATTAATTTGCATAAAAATCTTTAAATATATTTCCTAAATCAAATTGGGCAGTTTTGAGCCCTGCCAAACAGGACACCCGAGCTATAAAATTACCAGTGCCATTCGCACGAGCAAAAGATCTATCATTGGAAATCCATGTAGAGAAGGCTGTATTATTTTCAATTTCAATACAGGGCGGTATTTCCCCTGAACTCATGCTTGAGTTAATAAAATTTAAATATTCCCACTTCCATTGATCGCTTAATTTACTTTTATAAACTCCACCATTAAAATAGGCTGTGTAACTGGCGCTATATCCAGGAATTATATTTAATTTACAAAATCCCCATTTGGAAGGGTTGTTTGCTCTATATATTGAATCATTATCCAGATGCATATTATCAATTTCAGAATTCCCATCATAAACGGGTGTCAAAGTTATTTGATTTAATATAGATAATGCTGCTGCTTCCGACATTTGACATTGACCGTTATTATTTCCGCCTCCACCTCCACCACAGTCGCCATACATAATGCAGGGGTCATCATCCCCATCACATACATAATCATAATAGCAATCATAAGGATCCATGTAAGGTTCACCGCAATTGTCAGTCCATTGGTCGCCGATTACTTCACAATCCTCGTACCACATGCAATATTGTACATACTGGCAAGAAGCGGTTCTTGCAGCAGAGGGCTGAGCTGTCGCGCGGCGAATTTGTTTAGTAACTTTGCCATCTTGCACATACCGCATAGAGATGAGTATGCCGTTCCAGTCTTTTACCAGCACCGTACCTGTAAAATCATCACCGATAAGGCCAAGGCTGCTCTTGCTTATATTAAAAGAATGCTGCTGCAGGTAGTCCCAGTCAGGCACATAATCAATTTCTCTTATGTAGGTGATGTTGTCAGGTTTTTTGATAAAGAGTACTTTTTTTAGCGAGGCATTTACTACCTGTCGAATTTGGGTAGCAGAAAGTTTACCGCCCGGTACGGACAGGATTGAATGTTGTTTTAATAAAGGAAATTCCAGCATTCCCCGCTCGCCTATTTTTTTATAAACAGGGTTTTTCCAATCAATAAATTTTTTGGATTTCAGCCATGCACTTTTCCAGATATCTGTCTGCGAAAAATTTTGTGTGTACCACTGTTTTGCAATACTTGGCGAGAGCCGGCCTTGAAGGTTTAATTCTGCATCAATCTGTTTTTGAACTTTGACACAACTATTAATAGCCCCCAAAATCAAAATGCTACAAAGCGGAAAAGCGGAAACTTAGATAAAGTTCTCATGTAATTTTGATTTTACATTTTTAAAGATAAAGTGTTGCACTTATTGCTTGAACACAGCTTTCATCATTTGAGAAGGTAGCGGGTGAAAATATTTTAAAACCATATTTTTTTTTATCAGAGATAGAAGGTTATTTTACCCTTTAGAATTTTCAGAAAGAAATTATTGCTTCTGGAGAGTCAGAGAAAGAGGGTAAGAAAATGTAAAATCATAATTACCTATTTTTACGCCTTCTCTATTTTCAAGTATCCAGGATATTTGATTGAGTGAGGTATTGATGGTTAATTTCAATTGACCTAATTTATTTTTTGCCAGATTTTTAATTGAACCCCTTATTTCATAAGCATTATCAATCCCGGCGCTATTGCCCAGCAGAATAGTAGAATGCTTTTCAGCATAATTGGTGTTTACATAAGCCCAAATTAAGGTTTACTGAATTCCCATTACTTTTGCGCCATTCGATTATAAGTGTTTGTATATGGCAAGAAAGAATATTTTAAATACCGGGATACCTATTTCCACTTCTTTAAAACCAACGTTGGAAGCAGAAA
>JAFDXH010000161.1 GCA_018268075.1 Bacteroidota bacterium
ACGGAGCGTCGCAACGGAAGATGCACAAAGATTTAATTGCCGATAAAACATAGATTAGAAGGAAAAAAATGACGAAGAAAAATAATTTGCGGCTGCCTATAAATCAATGCACCAAAGAAAATGAATAATTTGGTTTAGCCTGATTTATTTTAGTGTAGTGAGGAAATGATGAAAATGCACTGCGACAATACCTATACAATTAAAACAATTGTTCCTGCTATGATTAGCAATGCACCCGCCGCTGTTTTAATGCTTAGTGGTTCACCCAAAAAAAATACTGATAACACAATTGTAAGCGCCACACTTAGTTTATCTACCGGTGCTACCTGAGATACTTTGCCAATCTGCAGAGCTTTAAAATAAAATATCCATGACAGGCCGGTGGCGATGCCGGAGACAATCAGGAAGATGATATTTTGTTTTGATAAAGCACCTATTCCTTTTGTTTCACCCCTGATTAACACAATGCCCCATGCCATAATTAAAATAATTATGGTACGGATAGCCGTTGCTAAATTTGAATTAACACCAGTGATGCCAACTTTTGCAAAGATGGCTGTAAGTGATGCAAATAAAGCAGAGAGCAAAGCATATAACCACCACATAGTATGAGATTTAATTTTTTTAATTATGCTGCTGCTTCATCCGGAGAAAATTTTTTGTTTTTATAGCCAACATGCATCATGCTGGGTAACACAATCAGTAACAATGGCAGCGCAACTATAAAACCACCTATTACAGCTATGGCCAGCGGCTGGTGCAATTGTGCGCCAGTACCAATCCCCAATGCAATAGGCATAAGGGCTATGATTGCTCCGAGTGCTGTCATTAATTTTGGCCGTAACCTTGTAGAGATGGAATAGATTATGGCCTTGTCAACATTTTTAGTTTGTAATAAAGAATCCCTGAACTGCAGAAATGTGAAGATCGCATTTTCACCAATGATACCCACAATCATAATAAGGCCTGTATAGCTGCCAACATTTAACGGTGTGTTAGTAAGGTACAAACCCATATAGCTGCCGCTTATGCCTAACACTGCAATCAGTAAAATCATAAAGGCGACTTTAAAGTCACGGAACAGAAAAAGGATAACACAAAATACCAGCAGGCTGCTGGTGATTAAGATCATCAGCAATTCGCTGAATGACTTTTGCTGGTCGGCATAAGCACCGCCATACACAATATGATAGCCTTTGGGTAACACAACTTTTGCTACCACTTCTTTTTGAATATCTTTCATCACACTGCCCAGGTCCCTGTTGTCAAGCCTGCCCGTTACCACTCCCATTGATTGTAAATCTTCCCGTTCAATTTCCGCATCACCAGTGTTTAATTTGATATGTGCCAGTTCTGTAATAGGCTTAAGCTTACCGTTTGGTAAAAATATTTGCATTCGCTTTATATCCTCCACACTCAGGTTTCTGTTACCGGGATAAACTACTCTCAACGAAGAAAGTTGTTGTTTGTCAAATACAGTACCTACAATGTTTCCTTCCAATGCAGTTTGCAACTGGTACTGAAGACTTGCAGGTGTTATACCATATTGCGCCAAGGTTACAGCATCCGGCTCCACAGAAATAGAAGGGCCAGCTATAACGATACCGTCAAATACATCAGCAGTACCCTTAACATTGGTAACAACTTCACTAACCTGCTTTGATAACTCCTGTAATTTTTTCTGGTCGTTGCCAAATATTTTTATTTCAATAGGTTGTACCGATGTCATTAAATCCCCCAGCATGTCTCCAATTACTTGTCCAAAGTCTATCCGTAATGCTGGCTGTGTGGCTTCTATTTTAGTCCGTATTTCATCAATTACCTCGTTTGAATTTCTTTTTCTTTTTTTCTTTAGCTGGATAAGATAATCGCCCCGGTTTGGTTCTGTAATAAAAAACCCCATCTGTGTTCCGGTACGCCTTGAGTAAGTTTCTACTTCAGGTATTTTAGTAATTATTTTTTCCGCTTCTTTTAACATCCGGTCAGTTTCTTCCAATGAAGTTCCCGGGGGAGAACTGTAATCCAGTACAATGCTTCCTTCATCCATCTCAGGTAAAAATCCTGTTTGCAGTTTTGGCAGCACATAATAAATACTTGCTGCAAGTAAAAGCATAAACAATACACTGATGTAAGGCCGTGTGATGAAAAAGCCTACCCATTTTTGGTTGTGAACAGAATGTGCAGGTTGTTTATATTCTTTCAATCGCTTTAAACGTTGCTTCGCATTCAGCGGTTTTGGCTTAGTTCTGCTAAGCAGTAAATACACAACGGGCAACCCAATCCAGCTTACAAAAAATGAAGACACCAGTGTGATAATCATGGTATCTGTCATTACTTTAAAATAAGCGCCAGCTACACCAGTCATTAAAACAAAGGGAACGAAAATTACAATGGTACTGAGCGATGAACCCACCATTGCAGGCAACAGGTATTTAATGGCTTTTTGTAAAAGGCTGGTGGTAGGCTCTTCAGGATGTTCTTCGTGAGTGCGGTGTATTTGTTCTACCACCACAATTGCATCATCTATAATTAACCCGATGGCCGCAGCAATGGCACCAAGTGTCATTATATTAAACGTTTGCCCCGTAGCATACAGCACAATTAATGTAAGCAAAAGTGTAAGTGGTATGGTAATTAAAATAACCATACTTGCTTTTAAAGAGCGTAAAAATATAATAGCAACAATTATTGCAAGGGCTAAGCCAACCCATAAACTATCAGTAACGCTTTTAATACTTTCTTTTACAAAATCAGCTTGCACATAAAAAGGTTGTATAGTAACCCCTTTTGGCAATACCTTACGGAGGTCTTCTACTTTCTTATGCATTTTATCCGACAAATCAACCAGGTTGGCATTGGGTTGCTTTATCACAGCCAATAAAATAGCTGAGTGACCATTGGCATTTATTTTTACATATTCTTTTGCTTCCTGTATATCTATGGCTGCAATATCCTGTAATGTAACAATGCGTTTACCATTATTACTGATAACCAGGTTTTCCAGTTCTGTTTTTGTATCTACCACAGCATCAGTAACTGTCAGATACATCTGGCGGTAATCTGATAAATATCCATTTGACTTGATGAAGTTGGTAGCATTTAGCGCTACTGTAATAGCATCTGGCGTTATACCCAGGGAGCTCATTTTACCAGTATTGAGTGTAAGCCAGTATTCTTTTGTTTTACCACCAATTACCCTTATTTCACTTACACCTTCCACCTGCGATAAAAAAGGTTTGATGGTGTACATTGCCAGCAGTTTTTCTTCAATCGGTGTCATGCCTGGCGCTTCCAGTGTATAACCCATAACAGGTAATATGGAAGGATTCATCCTTTCCACTGTAATTTGCACATCGGGCGGCAACAAATTCCTTATCTGGCTAATCTTAGACTCAATACGCTGCTGGCTCACATCAATATTGACATTCCAGTCCATATAGGCGCTTATTTCGCAACTGCCACGGCTGGTTGTGCTCCTCAGCATTTTTAAATCGGGTACCTGCTTTACCGCATTTTCCAGTTCACGGGTTACAGTAATAGTCATTTTATTTACCGGCTGCTGGCCTGCATCTGCAATGATTTTTATTTTGGGAAAAGTTATTTCCGGAAAAAGGGCTGTCTGTAGTTTGCTATACGCAAAAAGGCCACCTAAGATAATAATGGTTAGTACAACAGTAACAGGGTTTTTATGTGATACAAAGAAATTTTTCATTTTGCTATTGTTGAATTACTGCCACTTTTGCTGTATCTGTTAATCCATAATTTCCTGTAAGCAGAATCTTATCATTTATTGAAAAGGCAGGTGATAAAATTTCAACATTGCTTTTGTTTTCCAGGCCTTTTTTTACTGGCACTTTTACGGCCGTAACGCTGTCAATTAATTTCATCACCCAAAACTCTCCCTGTACTTCATCTGTCAGCACTGCTTCTTTTGGCAGTGACACAGCGGTTGATTTTGACTTTTTAACCAGTGTTACTTTTGCTATTAACCCTTCGGGTATTTGTTGATTGCTGTTAATTTTTATTACAATGCCCTGCGTTTGCGAAACAGCATCAACAGTGGGCATTAAAGAGGCGATATAACCATTAAGCAGTGTGCCATCGGGTAATTTTATTATCACATTTTTATTGCCGGCTAAAAAAGGTTTTAGCTCATAGGGCAGGTCAAGCAAAAAAACAAAACTATTCTTATCACTAATAACTGCCAGTTGTTCACCATCCTGAACATAATCCCCGGCTCTGTAATTAAGTGTAGTAACATATCCGCTGCCTGGGGATTTAATAGGCACCATACCTGAAAACCGAAATGAGGAGTCCAGCACATTAACAGTATTGCCCAGGGCTTCAGCTTCTTTTGTTTTAATTACGAAAACCTGCTGGCCTTTATTGATATAGCTGCCCAACTGTGCATTTACTAATTGCAAATATCCGGTAGCATTGGCTTTGATAAATGTTTTTAATTGAAAGGCTGAAGTAGCATTCAATTCAATGCTTTCAGCAAGCGGGCCAACAGAAATGCTGGTAACAGTTACCGGTGTGCCTGCATCGGGATTTGGCTCCGATGTAGCTGCTGAATCTGCACCACAACCAACCAAAAATGTTAGTGCAATACAAACTAAAAAATAATTGAATAATTTTATCATGGTAGTTTACAGCTTTCTGTTCCAGTAGTTAATCTGGTTAATAATTTGCAATTTATTAATGGTATTAAGTGTAATGCTGTTTTTTGCATTCAGGTAGTTACCGATAGCGATAATATAATCTGCAATTCTTACGTCGCCGGTAACTAATTGCTGCCGCTGAGCAGTAATCAGTCCTTCAGCATATTTTACCTGTGTAGCGGTCTGTTCAATCATTTGTTGGGTAAGCAACAATTGTTGGTTTAACTGGGCAATTTGCTGGCTGTATTGTGTACTGTAGAACTCCAGATAGTTTTTACGGTTTTGTTCCGCAATGGCATTTTTTTGATGCTGCATCCTGCGTTGTTTGCCATCATATATAGGTACTGTAAGCGCAATCCCGGCGCTTAATCCAAAATTTTTATAAGGAGTGATGGCAAAAGAAGAGTTGTAGCCGCCATCAGCAAAAAGACTTACCCTTGGCTTATAGTTGTAATCAATTTGTTTATCATTGTTTTTAATTTTTAAACTGTCAATTACAAACTGGTTATAAAAAACTGTTTCATCCAATGCCGGTAATTCTTCAGGTGATACCAGTGGCATTTCAAGCTGCGTAAATACTGTATCTCTTACGCCTGTAATATAATTAAGTGTGGCATAATCATTTTGATACTGTATATGGAGTTGCTTTATAAGCAATTCCTGTTGCTGTATATTTACCAGAAAAGATAAAAAATCAGTTTGCTTATATACCCCTTTTTCTGCCAGTTTTTTCAAGATTGCCTCTTCGTTTTTAAGCAGGGTAATTATTTCTTCGTTGAAATTAATTTGCAGCAAATCACCATAAGCAGTAATGTATTGCTGGATAATACTTCGTTTTAGATCCTGCTCCGATATTTTACCCTGGTTTTGCAAACCAAGGTTCTGTAGCTGAAAAGAGAGGTATTGATTATTCAAATTGTCTTTACCAACTATTACTCTTGAAACACCAATGAGTGCATTATAAGTATGCAGGTTTGTAATTGCTCCATCATATCCCCATCCTTTTACTACCGGCGAATAGGAACCCGTAGTATTACCTGTTACTTGTGGCCCAAAACTCGCCTTTAATCTCTGGCTATCAATTTTGTTACCCTGCACCTGAAACTGGTAATCCTTTAATAAAGGGCTGTTTTGCAAACCCTGGCTCAAAAAATAGTCAAGGTTTTTTTGCGCTGAAAGAGAGGCGCAAAAAAGGGTTAGCAAAAAAGTATAAAGCAAATAGCGCATGATGAGTTTTCTTTCAGTGTTTATTTTTTATTTAATAGTTGTTTAGTTAAAGCAATTGCACCTGCACATGCAAAAAGCATGAATGTGTTTTTCAATTCTCTTTTACGACTTATAGAAAAACATCCTAATTCCAATAATAATTATTACTATTGAAAAGATACGCCTAAGCAACTGTTCTGGTAAGCCGATAGAATATTTTCCACCAAGATAACCGCCTATTATAAAGCCAAGGCAAATAATAATTGCCGCTTTTGTATCTACATATCCCTTTTTATAATACTCTGTTACCGCAAGTATGCCAATGGGTGGAACCAGCAGTGCAAGTGTTGTACCTTGCGCTGTATGTTGTGAAAACCCAAACAGAATAATAAGCGCCGGAACAATAATAACCCCACCGCCGATGCCAATTAAACCACTAAAATAACCCGCTACTATTCCTAAAATCAGCAGCCCAGCAATAATCAGTAAACTCATACTTTTCATTCCCTTATTTTTTCTTTAAAAGATTCACGGATATGTGAAATATTTGCAATTATTAATACGGTAAAAAAGAAAGCAATCATTAGCTCTGTAGATACAAATACCTGGGCAGAGGTGCTGTTTGGTTTAATGTCTCCAAATCCTGCTGTAGTAAAAACAGATATGCTGTAATAAAAAAAACTTATGAATTCTGTAATAATGTTTTGTTTAGGAATTATACCTGCAAATGCTTGCTCATTAATTTTAAAAAGGCAGTAATAATCAAGTGCAAAAGATAAAATGACCAAAAGAATGCTTACCACAACAAAACCCATAAATTCCTGAAAATCGAATTCCTTGTGAGCCGTTTCCTTAATGGTGCGGAATACAAAATAGATAAAGTAAGCCGCTTTTAATAAGCTAATGAAAGATAGCAGGATTTCATTGACAAGGGGGTTTGCTAACTCAAAATAATCAAGAAAGTAAATACCGATTCCTGTTATAACTACAAATAAGTACTTGTATGTGCTTTTAAGGTGACCCATTAATTTTATAATAATTTATCCGCTATTCAGCAATTTGAAAAATCTACAAATCATTTTAAATAAGGAAAAAATTATTTACCAATAACAAGTACCTGGAAAGTCCCGGGCTTCATTGCCGGTCTTCCGCTTTGACCAGGCTTTTTGTCCTCAAATTCTGCTGTAGGCAAATACAGTTTATGTGTTTGCTTGTCTATAGCGATAGTTCTTGCCCCTTTTTTTGTTGCAAGGTTGCCTATAACAACAAATTTGTTTGCATCTCTTTCAACAATTACAGTAACGGTACCATCCCCTCCATTGGCTGTATATATATTTTTTACTACGTCATCAAATGCAACGCCATCACAGCCTTCACCTATCGTAATTTTGTCAACAACAGTACCATTTTCAGCATTTATTACCATCAATAATTTATCACACCCGGCAAACAGCCTGTGTGTATTTACATCTATTGCCAATCCCGTTGGCTCCTGACCTGGCAAAATACTCCAATGATTAATTACTTTAAATGTACCGGCATCTACCACTGCAATTTCATTTTTATCTTCAATGTTTACATACAGTTTTCCTAGCCCATCAGCAACGGCAGTTTCCGGTTTTCCGCCAACAGCAATACTATCTATAACCTTATTTGCTGCCGGGTCAATTACTGTTAAATTATTAGTGCGCCCATTACAGGTAAATATTTTTCTTGAAAATGGTTCATACAATATGGCATCAGGATTTTGCCCGACAGGAATTTGAGTAAGTACTTTATTTGTATTCATGTCAAATACAGTTACTGTATTAAGCCGTCCATTGCTGATAAATCCTCTATTGTCGGGAACGGAAAAAGCAATGCCATGAACACCTGTTGTGTTTTCAATAACTCCAACAGAATCTCCAGTTAACTTATTCAAAATATTCACTTGCGTACCGTGGCTTACATACAACCAATTATTTACAGGGCCAGTTGCAAGGTAATCCCAGCCGCCTGCGCTTGCAATATGAAAGGTGTTGATAATTTTTAAAGACCTTGCTGATTGCGAATTGGCGATGTTGAAACTCAACAGCGTTACAATTGACAAATAAATCGCTTCCTTTTTCATTTCTTATTTTTTAGATTATATACCAGCTCATTTTATTAATCACCGGTATTTTAAAAATTATGCACCAAGCCAAGCCTAAATGTACCACTTTGATATGAAGGCATTATCATTGTATTCACCGGTTTATCTTTAAATAACTTGTGCTGTATTTTTGGATATAACCAATAAGCCAGTTTGGTAGATGCAATACCCACACCTGCTCCAGCCACCACATCACTAAACCAATGCTTGTTATTGTACATTCTTAAATATCCTGTTGTAATTGCCATGGCATAGCCTGCCACACCGTACCAGGGAGAAACATCTTTATATTCCTGGCGCATAAACTCTGCAGATGCAAATGCCTCTGCTGTATGTCCGGATGGAAAAGAAGTATAAGCGGATCCATCTGGCCGCTGCACTGAAGTAATTTTTTTGAGGGAATAAACTGTACCATTTAGAAAGATATTTGACATTGCGTAAATCATGCTTCTGTCCCTAAAACTGTGTTTACCTTTTATACCGAGAGCATTTAATCCATAAACAGCAGCAGCTGGTGCAAACTGTAAATAATTATCAATGGGTATTTTTTTATGAGGGGTTTCCGTATATACTTCATCTTTAAGTTCTGCATTCAGGTTTTTCAAACCATCATTTTCTAAAGAAGTGACCCCGTAAACTATCAGCATACATGGAACAAGCAATGCTTTTGCCGGGAATTTTTTCGCCGTTTTTACAGCCTGCCAGTTATAATTTATTTTGCCAGAATCGATTTTAGGCGTTGTGATTTTTGTACTATCACTGTATTGTGCCTGTGCTGTATATGATGCAGTGAGGATGATTGAAGTTATTATCACCAGCTTAAATGAAGGCATAGTAGTAGATTTAGAAACGTAAACATATTGTTGAAAACTGTAGAAAAACTGAATTGTAAAAACCCTATTAAAAAGGGGTGCAGATTAATACACCCCTTGCAATTAACCTGTACTTTACGAAAAAACTAGTCCTTAACCTCTTTTAAAAATTTACCCGAGGCATCAAATATCAGGTCCTTACCTTTTACTTCAGCTTCATAATTCACTTCGCCATTGGCTTTTGTAATTTTAGCTGCCTCTTTTATTGTTTCACCTTTGTGATGGGTATTTATATACTGCATTACTGCAGCCGGTAATTCGCTTACCTTAATTCCCATTTCCGATTCTGTCATAGTACCGTTGGCCTCAAAGAGAGCACTCATTTCATGGCCATTGTGGTCAAAGCCTGCTTCAAATTTGCCATCTTCTTTTTCCCATTTGGCAGTTGCGCCAGGGTATTGTTTGGCAAAAGATGCTTTTACCGCCGCTGGTACTTTTGATGCATCTAACTTTTGAGCACAAGCTGAAATGGTAATTACCGTAATTGCCATGGCAGACATTAATACTTTTTTCATACATTTTATTTTTTATTTTTAAATAATAACTCAAAATTGAATACTGAATCTGTAGACATCCTGAAAAAATAACTTTTATAAAATTTCTTTAGGCATATTAACTTTTTGTTTGTGCCTCCATGTAGTTATTTTTCCTGATAAATAACCTACCGCAATTGCCAGTGGATAGTCTCCCGCCCAATGCACTTCCGTATTCATCATAGCCCATCCCGAAAGAAACATTAAAGTATATCCTACCGGTTTTATCCATTTTTTTTCAGGATAGTTGGAAGAAAGCACTGTAATAGTTGCCATTAAAGTAGCCAGGTGCCCCGAAGGAAATGCATCATAGGCGCTGGTGTTTTGCTGGTAAGCCGAAAATGAAGGGAAGACTGTCCACCGGCCTCCTGCCGCAGTTGCCATAAAAGGGCTTTCCCTTCCGGTAATCCTCTTTAATATTTGCGTGGTAAGGCCCATTGTTATAAATGTTTCAGCTAAATCATTTGCTGTATTAATGGCCCGCCAGTCATGCTTTATTTTACCGTAAATCCATAAGCCTCCCGCAAGCATCATACTGGTTCCACCTTCACCTAACTGATATAATCCGGTATTTAGGTTTTTGGGGATTTTTATAATTTTAGTTGTTCCTGCTTTCAATGCAATGTTATAATCAGTTTCCGGGTGCAATCCTATTCCATCGCTTGTTCGTCTTACCCATTTAATTATGTTCTGGTCTTTTGAAATAAATACTGCAGTAGTTGCGGCTACAACAGACAACCCAATCAAGTTCTTCTTTCTAAACGGGGCCTTTGTAATCTGCCACATATCTGAGGGAACTTGGCTGATATTATTGAGCATTGCCGACTTTGCAAAAAAAAGGGTATCGGTCTTGTATATATACTGCTTAAACTTAATTGTCTTTTCAACCTCATTTAGTGATTGCGAATATGCAGTTGGCAGATTTGTAACCAGTAATATCAAAATCGCAATAGGTGAATATTTCATTAAAGAGATAGAAGGCTTTTGATTATTTAACAGCAAATGAATGAATCAGTGTAAAGCCAATTGTTTTATTTTGATAAAAAGGCATTGCAATAGTATTCATCGGTTTGTTTTTAAAAAACTTTCGTTTAACAGATGGGTAAATCCAATATGCCAGTTTGGTGGAAATTATGCCGATACCAGCTCCCGGAGCCAAATCCCGAAACCAATGCTTGTTATTGTACATTCTAAGATATGCGGTAGTTGTGGCCATTGCATAGCCTGCAATTCCATACCACGGTGATATATCTTTATATTCCTGGTGCAGAAACTCTGCCG
This sequence comes from Bacteroidota bacterium, assembly GCA_018268075.1. Taxonomy (GTDB): domain Bacteria; phylum Bacteroidota; class Bacteroidia; order Chitinophagales; family Chitinophagaceae; genus Ginsengibacter. The sequence continues at coordinate 10,685 of JAFDXH010000161.1, forward strand.
CTACAAATGCTGTTGCGGTGTGGCCGGAAGGGAAAGCATTAGTCCCGAAACCATCTGGCCTTTGTATCCTTGTTATTGCTTTTAAAGACTGCACGGTGATGCCCATTACTGCATTTGATAAGAGGTAAATCATTGTCCTGTCCCTGAAATTATTTTTGCCCTTTATACCCATTGCATTAAGACCATATACCGCTGCTGCAGGTGCGTATTGGAGGTAATTATCAATAGTAATTTGCCTGTGCGGATGTTCTGTCCAGATTTCTTCCTTAATACGATTATCCAAATTTTTTAACCCGTCATTTTCCAACGCAATAAATCCATAAGTAATCATACCTGCCGGAATTAGTAAAGACTTTATCCGCTTGGCCTTTTCGTTCATTTTTTCAATACTTGTTTTCAATGATGCAAAGGGTTTTTCCGCAGCTGTTGAACTTTTGGTTCCAATGCTGTCTGCAACCTGGGCACATAATGATGCGCCAAAAAGCAGTGTGCTGAATAGTATGATAATTTTCCGGTGCATAAATAATGGCTTACTATTCTGGGTATATAAAAGCCGCAGCATTACTTTTAACCATTGCAGAAAAATAACCAATAGCCTTACTTCCAAACTGCCCGTCTCTCAAAAAAACCGGCTCAATAAAAGGATTGAATTGTGAAAGCTTCTGCTTATCTAACTGATCAAAAAAGTCATAAGCGTTTTTGTCAATTGACTGAATACGGATATATCCCTTTGTGCCCGGGCTATGTGAATAGGCGGGTTCAATAACAATTTTTAATTGCTGACCGTCCTGCCCAATGTCATTAAAAACAGACCGGCCCAGTTCCTGTACCTGCACACTATCTCTGCCAAGGCAAGGGCTTACAATTTTTACTTCCGCTTTTTTAGTGGCAGTATCAATAAACCGGTCCATTTCATACCGGTAATAGTTTGCCTGTGCCGGCACATCTCTGAAATAGATAATCACACCTTCGTGTTCACCATACAAATCTTTGTAATTAGCGGTGTAAGCAGTACTGTCAATAGTAGACTTGGAAAGGCTACTGGTACTGCATGATGCTGTGTAAGTGTCACTGCCGTTTATAATGGTGAGAGTATATGTTTTGTTCATTTGAACAGGCACTGTGCCCTTGTAGTAATAATTATATTCACAATAAACTTTATCAAAAACACTGTCTAATTGCAGCACATCGGTAGTTGCGCCGCTGGTAATTTTAATATTGGCATTTCGTATCACCAGGTCTGCAAAGTTGATTTTCGGATCAAAGTAGGGCACCGTTTTATTAAAATAAACAATGGGGATGCTATCTGGCTCCAGCATGCTTTGAATACTTACCTTGCCAATATATGGAGGCGGTGTAATGGTTATTACTTTTTCGCAGGATAAAAACAACAAGCTGGCTGCGGTTATTTTCAGGATGCTGTAAATAAATTTATTCATAGTTCAATTAATTAGAATTTAAAGTTGAAACTGACACTTGGAATGATTGGCAACAATGAAACCTGCCGTGCTTCAGGTTGTTTTGTGTCTGCGTTTGTAGTGAGATAAACAAAATAAGGGTTGAGCCTGCTGTATAAATTATAAGCGCCAAACACCCACTCCCGTTCATATTTTTTGCCCCAGAGCTTTACTGTTTTTTTATTGGAAAAGCTTACATCGAGGCGATGGTAGCTTTTAAGCCTTGCATTGTTACGGCTGCTGTAGTCATAATAAACCCCATCATACAATGAAGCATTTACCGGCACAGTTATTCTGCCTGTTGGTAACGTAAATGCCCTGCCGGTATAGAAAACAAAGTCGGCTGAAAACGTCCAGTGCTTACTTAATTCATAACTGCCGGCCAGTGAAAAATTATGTCGTCTGTCGAATGCTGCAGGAAACGAAGCCCCCCGGTTGAGTTCAGCAAATTGCTGGGTTGTTTTGCTCCAGGTATAGCTGAGCCAGCCCGTTAACCTTCCAACATTTTTCTTTATCAGTAATTCAACACCGTAAGAGTTTCCCTTTCCAAAAGTGAGAATACTGTCAAGATTTGTATTCAGCACCACCTGTGCACCTTCTTTAAAAAGCACCTGGTTATCCATCGTTTTATAATACGCTTCTACACTTGTTTCAATGGCATTGTCATTGAAATTTTTAAATAACCCCAATGCCACCTGCGAACTCTTTTGTGGTTTTATAAGGCTGCTGCTGCTTAGCCAGGTATCTGTTGGCAATGAAGCAGTGCTATTGGGGACCGCATGTAAAAACTGGTTCATCAAAGTCCATGATGCTTTTATTGATGTTGTTGGATTGAGCGATAGCTTTGATGTTATACGGGGTTCAATGCCACTATATGAAGCACCGCCACCTGTAAAATACGGAATGCGGATGCCATAGTTAACGGAGATTGCTTTTGAAATATCGTAATCATCGCTAAGATAAAAAGCAAGTTCATTTGAAAACCTTTTGGCAATACTGTCTTTATTGATTGTTATCTGGTTGCCCCTTCTTGGTACTTTTGAAGATACTGAAGAAGGATACAGCGTATGATAGGTATAAGTGAAACCGGCTTTAATTCTGTGTTTTTCGCCGGGAGTAAAAGTAAAATCGGTTTTTGCATTTATATCTTTAATCCCTGTATATAAAACTTCGTAGTAGTTATTTTGTGTGGAGCCTAATCCCAAATGATAGTCATTATAAATAAATGATGTGTTAGAAAAGATTTTGCTTCCAAACAAATGATTCCATCTGAATGTACCGGTCGTATTTCCAAAATCAGTTGCATAATTCAGGCTGTTTGCCCCTGTATAACCGGCGTTATCGTTGCCTTTAAAAAAACTCAGGAAAATATGATCTTTCTTTCCAAGCTCGTAATTCATTTTAGCATTGATGTCGTAAAAAGAATAACTGGTGCTTTTAGACGTGGCCGGTTGAAGCAACAGGTTGATATGGCTTTTCCTTGCGGAAACGATAAATGATGATTTATTTTTTTGAATAGGACCCTGGAAAGTGAGATTAGTACTGAGTAAACCAATACCACCTTCAGTTTGATACTTGGTTTTATTTCCTTCCTTCATGGTTATATTTAAAATAGAACTTAACCTGCCCCCATACTCCGCAGGAAAGCCGCCTTTAATTAACTGTACATGATTTATGGAATTAACGTTGAATGTGCTGAACAGGCCAAACAGGTGATTGGGATTATAAACAGTTGCTCCATCCAGTTGCACCAGGTTTTGATCCAGGTTGCCGCCCCGTACATAAAAGCCAGCCGTACCTTCCTGGCCGGCCTGTACACCGGGCAGCAACTGGATAATTTTTAATACATCTCTTTCACCCATCAGTACAGGAAAACTCTTTATTGCTTTTAGAGGAACATCAATTACACCCATCTGGGCTTTTTGCACATTCCTGTTATTTCTTGCCGAACTAACAACTACTTCACCCAGGCTGCCGGCATTGTTTTCCAGTAATACATTCAGCTGAATATTGTTTTTCGCTGCAATTTTTTTAGCATTGATTTTATATCCCTGGTAGCTAATAATTAATTCAATGGTGTCAGCTGCATTTGCTGTTAAACTGAAAAAACCATATTGATTGGTGCTGGTTCCGCTTTTAGTGTTTGCATTTACAACCGAGGCGCCAATTAATGCTTCTTTTGAATCAGCGTCTTTTACATAACCGCTGATTGTAATTTTTTGTGCGTAAAGTATGTTGGCCGAAAGAATCATCATCCCGGCAAATAAGTATTTTATCATTGAAAATTTATTGTGTAATGCAAACGGTTTAAAATAAGCTCCCGGAAACATCCGGGAGCTTCACCCTAAAAGCACTAATGAAAAACTATTTTTCTTCCGGTATTTCACATTCACAAACCCCGGGGGCTTTGGGATTGGAATTGCCTGTTGAATCTTCAAAATTTCCATCATGGTCTATATCTATTTCTTCAGCAATAAAAAGACCACTAACAGAAAACTCAGCCAGTTTTTTTTGGTTTACTGGTTGAATGAAATAAGCGCAATAGCCAACACTGTCTTTCTGAAACCAGGTGTTCACAGTCATGGACGGATAATGCGCAGCAAAAGAATCTTTCACCGCCTGCGGTACAGCTGACTCAGCAATCACGGGGCAATGATTTTCATTTTCATTACCATCTTTCTTTCCTTCTTTTGAACAGGATGTAAAGGGGATACTGAAAATTAAAAAAACGGCAAGTAAAATAAAGAGCAGGGCTTTCGTGTTAAATGTCCTGGTTCTAAGTGTCATAGTATTTTGTTTTAAATTTTAAAAAATTATTTTTTCAGGCTTACTATTGGTTTACAATTACCGGTTTATAGAAAACAATATCTGCATTGAGGGTAATTAATTGTTTCGTTATTAATTCAGCATAATGATTTGGCTCAGAGTTATTGAAGATTACAAACATTTTTTTACACGGCCTGATGTTGTTTTCGGTGTAATAAACCAATTCACTTAGCAATGCTATTTCATACCCCACTGCTGTTAATACAGCAACGTCTTTTCTCAATTCCATTTCACTGAGTTCCGTTATTTCTCCTGTAAGTACCTTTAACTTCAGATAAATTAAGGCAGTGTTTTTTTTCTCTTCTTTTTTTAACGGCCATAACCTTATAAGTGCAACTAAGCAAATAAATCCAACGAACAAAACCATTAAAGCAGTCAGCTGCTCATTGCCTGTCATTTGTTATTTAATTTGCTGCAACCGGTATTTTCTTATTTGTAATTTTTACATCATTAAGACAACAGCATAACAAAAAAGGGTTGGCTCATTTAAAATTTAAACGTTAAACCGGCGCCAATTCCAAAGCTGTACGGAAACGTTTTTACTACATTATTTTTTGTTATGGGGCTTAATGCGTATTTAAAAGAAGGAAGCACATTCAATGCAAGTTTATTGTTTAGGTTGTATTGAAAATTTATATCTGCAACAAAGCTTGTATAAAAACGCTTCATCCCATCAAGACCAGTGATATTAACTGTTTCTTTATTCAGGGCATCTGATACTTCAGTTTTTACTTTGGCGCTGGTAATAAAGTTTGCAGCTACTCCTGCTGATGGAATGACAGAAAATTTCTTTTTATCTATGCGATATGAAACAGATAAAGGAATAGAAACCACCTGTAAATTATGCTGTGCTTCGGCGGACCTTAAACTATCCCCAACGGCGGGTGGCAAACCAAAGCCTGGTTTAATAAGTCCATAGCCGGAGGAGGTAATATATTTATACGCAACCTGGCCGTTTTGCTGAACTGCATATATTTCCTCCGGCGAAATTGCGATGGCGGTATTAGAGAAAACAACCCCTGTTTTAATGCCGATATGTTTTGAGAACTGCCTTGTAGCAGTTATGCCTGCTGAATAAGATGATTCATGCCGTTCCCTTTTACTTACGGCTTCTTTTTCGTTCTGATTATTTCCTGTGTTATCCTGGACATCATTGTCAAGCTGGTACATACCCCAGTCATTAGAAGCAAATGGTGTAACCGTCCAATAAGGTTTGAAGTTTTTATTTTGTGGTTTGGAAGGGTTCTTTTCTGCATTCACCATAAATAAAGGCAGCGCAGGTTTAGAACGCATACCTGGCGTTATCGTAATATCTTTTGTTTCAGATGATGCCAGCTTTATTTTTTCAGGTAATATCCGCCGCAGCATTTTTGTTTTTAGTATTTCATCTTTTTCACCCGGTTGTTTCTGTGAGTTACTGTTGTTAATGTCTGCAACCGGTTCATCCGATGTTACACTATTCAGTTCATCCTCCTGAGCCGGAGCAGTTGACCTGATGCTGATTTTTGTTTTTTGCTTTTTATAAATCTTGTTTTTTCCAATAACACTAAAACTCTCATCCGGGGAATAGCTGACAGAATCAATATGGGTACTTTTCGGTGAAAAAAGGTTTTTCATTTGGCTATCAGGATTTATCCTTGTGGCAAATTCAGTTCTTTCTTCATCATGGCTCTTGTTTTTTCCTGGGTTATCATTACTGTTATTCAGGGGAATAGAATTTGGCTTTACAAAGGAATTATTTGAGGATGACGAAGTTGAAGTACCTGCATTTTGGTTATTTCCGTGATATGTTTTTACAATACCGGTTTCATAAATAATAAAGCCGCTGAGCATCAGGAAAAGCAAAATGGCAACTCGTTTCCAGCCTATAAACCGGCGTTTATATTTATCAGCATCCTTTTTATCAAGACCTGCCTGCAGTTTTTCCCATCCATCACCGGGCGCCTGCTCCACAAACCGCTCGTGAGCATCGCTGAAAATTTCATCTATATTGTGTAAATTTTTTTCCATAAGCGCATTATTTTACATTGTTGCCACCTTTTTTTTTACTGTAAGTGATGCCTGTAATATCCGCCTGGCATCCGCAAGGTTACTTTTAGATGTACCCTTTGAAATACCCAATGCTTCTGCAATTTCACGGTGGTTATACCCCTCAAAAACATGCAGGTTAAAAACCATTCGATATGCCGGTGGAAGTAACTGAACTATTTTCATCAACTCCCTTTCATCGTAATTGGAAACAAAACTGGCCTCTTCTTTACTATCGTGTATGTCGGTATTATATTCTGTAACCACATACATCGATGAGGATTTATTCCGGTATTTAAACAAAGCAGCATTCACCATAATTTTTCTTATCCAGCCATCAAACGAGCCTTCTCCGGTAAATTTATGCAGGTAGGTAAACACTCTCATAAAGCCATCCTGCAGCACTTCTTCAGCTTCTTCCCGGTTACGGGCATACCACATACATACGCTCATCATCCTGTCAGCATATAAATGATACAATTTTGCCTGCGAGGCTCTTTCGCCTGCAAGGCAGCCTTTTAATATAAGCTGAAATTCGTCTGGCAATAGGTAGTTGCTTTGCTCCATAGATATACAATGAAAGAAAAGGGGTTGGCTATTCTGCCTCTTTTTTGGAAATTAATTTTGGCAAGTATAATTGTCAAGTCTGAATAAATCCTGAATTCTTATACAACCAGGAGGGGACGTGCAGATGTTTTACAGAAGAAACATTCAGAGCCGTTTCCGTTTAACGGATATTTAACCCAACCCCTTGCAGCGCCTGCGTTATCTATTATGCAGAATTCATTTTCTCATCTAAAATCATAATTAATATGAAAACTAAAAGAGGGGTTTTAATCGCAGTGCTGACAGGTACAATGATAGCCGCAGGCATTTTTTCCTGCAAAAAAGAAACGTCTTCAACTAATACTGCGCCAGCCGGAAAGCAAAGCGTTCAGGTGTACCTGAATGATGACCCTGTGCCCAACCTGCTGAAAGTGCTGGTTGACATCAGGTATATTGAAGTAAAAGTTGATACTTCTGGTAATAACCATAATGATGATTATTATAACAACGACCATGATGGAGATAATGACCACCATAATCATGATCAGTATGGCAAGTGGGATACACTGAGCATAACACCACGGGTGTATGATTTACTTAAGCTGAAGAATGGGGTTGATACACTTATTGCTAACAGCTATGCACAAGCTGGTAAAATAACCAAAATAAGAATTACGCTTGGTACCAATAATGTGGTATGGACAGACAGTACCCATAATTATCCACTGCCCATTTGTGATAACAAGCCATACATATACATAAGGGTGACAACAAATACTATTGAAACTCTTGCCAGCGGGCAAATAAGATTGAGGATAGATTTTGATGTGGCAAAATCAGTTGAACTGGATAATGGTGTTTATTGTTTTGAACCAAAAATGAAATGTTACAGTGAAAGCAACACAGGAAGAATTGAAGGCATTGTAAAACCACTGGCAGCCCATGCGAAAATAATGGCGTACAATGCAACCGACACAGCTTACGCTATCCCCGAAGAAGATGGTGAATTTAAAATACGTGGTTTAAGCCCGGCAACCTACAACGTTCTCTACAAAGCTGTGTTGCCTTACAGGGATACATTAATTAACAACATACAGGTAACGGCAGGGCAGAAAGTTTCGATGCCTTTAGTTACACTGCATCAATAAAAATAAAAGGTGAAGGTGGCTTTGGTTTTCTTATTACCGGTTGCGAAACCGCAGCCGGTATTTTTTTACCAATAAAAAACGCAATAGAATTATCCGTAAATAAAATACTGTTAAAGCTTTTTCATGAAACTGATAATTCAGAATGTATTCAGCTTTACGCAGTCGGTTTGTACACCACAATCAACACTATGACCAAAAATCTCTTACTACTATTTTTTGTGCTGATAAACGCAACAGTTTTTTCTCAAAACGGATTTGTTATATCTGGAAAAGTTACAGAAGCTGGCAATAATAAGCCAATGGCAAACGCCACTGTGCATTTAAAGAGAAGCCAATACAGTACATTATCAAAAACAGACGGGTCTTTCCGCCTGCATGTAACAGAGTGGTATGATAGTTTGGAAATCACTTCCGTAGGTTTTGAACATTTTACCATTGCATTGCAGAAAGGCAATACTTCCGGCATTGTAGTAAATATGAAAGCCAAAGCAAACGCTATGCAGGAAGTAGTTATAAGTGCAGCAAAAAAACCGGGTAAAAGTTTTATGGAAAAAGTAATTGACCATAAAGCCAATAATAATCCATCTCGTTTTCGCAGCTACAGTTACCTGCGTTATACAAGAAATGAACTGGATATAGACCATATTGATTATGAAAAAGCAAAAGGCAGCGGATTAAAAAGCCTGATGCTGAAAACCTACAGCAGCCTTGACAACGATGCAAAAAATGATAAAGAACTACCCATTTATTTCGCTGAACGCCTTGCCAATAATTATCACTCTGTTTCCCCCAATATTGAAAGGGAAAATATTATCGCCAAGAAAAACCTTGGGTTGAAAACGGATAACCTGTTAGGCAAATTAGATAAGTTTTATTTCTTCTTCAACGTTTATGACGACTGGCTTCCCATATTTGACCAGACTTATGTAAGCCCTTTAAATGCCAATGCTTTTTCATACTATAAATATTTTGAGGGAAGCACAATGGTGAATGATAACGGCGATACACTGCAGCAAATCCGGTTTACTCCTCTGCATGAGTATGAAAGAGCCTTTAGCGGTACTTTATGGATAAACACTAAAACACTGGCGGTGGAAACAGTAAATATGCACCTGAGCAAAACAGCCAATCTCAATTTTGTAAATGATATAAACTACAGCCAGGATTATAAACAGGTATATGACAGTACCAGTGATAAGCTGGTTTATATGCCTTACAAATTTACCAGTGAGGTAAAATTTGAAAGTGGTTTGGCATTGCTTGGCATTCCCGTGCCGGAAGATAAAAACAGCATGAAGTTTATTATTAAGAATACAACAGTTACTGATAAGATAAAATTAAATACCGGGGAGCCATCAGCAGTTGTACTCGGCCTTGTAAAAAAAGAACAAACAACTAATTGGGAGAAGCCGGAAAATTTCTGGGTGCAAAACAGACCCGACTCATTAACCATCCACGAAAAAAATATTTATAAAATGGTGGACTCTTTAAAAGAGAACAATCGTTTTCAACGGGATGTAAAACTGATTGCATTTGCAGGCACCGGCTATTGGGATTTTGGCAAGTATGTTCGTATTGGCCCTTATTCTTCTTTTATAAGCCGCAACCCCATTGAGGGCTGGCGTATCCGTACAGGCTTTTGGACAATGCCGGGCATCAGCAAAAAAATAAACCTGTATGGCTATGGCGCTTACGGAACAAAAGATCAGAAACTAAAAGGGATGCTGGGATTAAAATATGTGTGGAATGAAGCCAAATGGACGAAAACATCTTTCTCTTATGGCAGCGATTATGATTTTATTATTGACCAGGATGATGAACTAGATAAGGATAATATCGTCAATTCACTGTTCAGAAAAAATATTCCATTCACAAGAATGTATGTTAAGCAGGCTTTACTTAAACATGAGCAATACCTGTCACCAAACTTTACAGCAAAGGGTTCGTTAACTTATAAGGAATTAAACCCGGTGTTTGATTTTAAATACCACCCTATTAACCCGGCAATAGACAAGCCTTACGACAGTGTTTTTGCAAAAAGGCTGCCCGTTGCAGAAGCATCAATCGGCATTCGCTATGCCCATAAGGAACGTACAACAATCCTCAATTACGATAATATTAAACTCGGCACTTTTTCTCCCATTCTGTACGCAAATTATACTTACGGTTTTGAGCAGGGCAAAGCACAGTTTGAATATCACAAAATAAATATTGGCATGGAACAGCGGTTACGGCTTCCGCCAAAAATGATGCTCTATTATAAACTGGAAGCAGGAAAAGTATTTGGTACTATTCCTTATTTGTTGCTCAACATACCATCAGGCAATGAATATTATGTGGCCAGTAAATACCAGTTTAACACAATGTCTCCTTACGAGTTTGCATCCGATAAATATGTGAGCCTGCACACAAGGTTTTACCTCGGAGGTTCTTTGCTTGACAAAATTCCTTTTCTGAAAAAACTTGGATGGCGGGAACGATTTTCATTTAATTCTTATTGGGGTAATATGAGCCAGGCGAATATTGACTACAATAAGAGCTCAAATTTTAATCTCATTGGTAAAGCACCCTTCATGGAAGCCAGCGTGGGAATCGAAAACATTTTTCATGTAATGAGTATTGAGTATTACCGCAGGTTGAATTACCTGACTAACCCTTATGCTAAACGTGATGGCGTTTATGTTGGCGTAACCCTTGTGTTCTAAACCGGATAAATTATTTGTTATGAAATACGTTGCTTTTGCTGCGATCATCATTTCGATGGCATCGTTTAAAAAATCAGTTAGTAATGGTGCAGACAATATAGTAGGCAAATGGATTGCAAGTGATGACAAAAATTTGATAGTACAGGTATATAGGACCGGCAATGAATATAAAGCAAGTATTGTTTGGTTTGACGACAGCGATGATAAAACAAAACCAATGGCGGCAAGATGCGATACCAAAAACCCGGATAAAAATTTGCGTACCAGGAAGCTGATTGGGCTTGATGTGTTGCGGGGGCTTACTTACAACGCCGATGATGATGAATGGCAGGACGGGCACATTTACGACCCATCCAGCGGCAAAGAGTATTGCGCAAAAGCATGGCTTACCAGCGATGGAAACCTGAAAGTAAGAGGATACTGGCACTTTGAAATGTTTGGACAGAATATGCTTTTTTCTAAAACCTATTAAACCAGCAAATGAATCAACTTACACATTTTATAACGGAAAACGGGCATCAGTTGCAGTTATGGATTTTTATTGTACTGTTTGTGGTAACATGGAATATAGAAAGTCTTGCCGGTGTGCTGTTCAATTATAAAAAATGGAAACATGCGTTTACAAATGCGCCGTTTATTTTTACAAGTATTCCTGGCCAGTTGCTGCTGGGTTTGGCATTCATTAAAACCATTGAATGGACAGTCCAGCATCAATTTGGCATTTTATACCTGTTGCCAATGAATTCAAATTCGTCATCGCTCTTTCT
>JAFDXH010000162.1 GCA_018268075.1 Bacteroidota bacterium
AATCATAGGATATGCAACTATCCCATCTTCAATAAACCTTCGCAGTTCTATTTCAATTAAAACTACCAATTCTGCATTATTCAGGCTTTTGCAAGACAAAAATTCAATTTGCAAATGGTGGCCTGGAAGCATTGATAGTTCCGGTATTGATAAAAAATTTCTCCTCAATAGCAGGAACTATAGAATTGTTTCTAACAATATATCCCTGTTACCTGTAATAATAGAAACTAATGGATCAACTTTGAACTCAGCATTATATATGATATCCAGCCAACCTGGTAATGTGTTATTAGAATGGGTAATAAATACTCCTTCATCTCAAAATATTTTTATCAGGTTAACACAATATTTTGAAACAGAAAATCTTAAGAAAGATATGCGAAAGATACTTGAGAACATACATAGATATTTCTCCAATGAGAAAAACATCTACGGTTTCAACGTTGATCATCTTGTAATTCTTGATTCTACCTTTATCTTTACTGAAAAGATTTCACAAAATTATCCTTCTACAATTTTCATATATAATTTAATAGACAAATTAAAAGAATACATAAAAAAATATCCGGCTCAGGAAACCAACTATCCAATTCTGAATATCAGTCCCCTAGATTCAGTCAGGTACCTTGTGAAAGTTGCTCTACCAATAAATAAAGATATTCCTTCGTTTGCGAATATTGAAAGCAAGCGTATGCCCATAAATGTAAAAATATTAATGGCAGAAGTAAACGGCGGATATTTAACCGCAGCAAATGCTTTCAAACAAATGCAGTTTTATATTGACGATCATCATTTACAAGTACCGGGGTTACCATTTTTTTCTCTTGTAACAAATCGTTCTGAAGAACCAGATACTGCGAAATGGATAACCAGGATATACTTTCCTGTTAGATAGTTGACATCAATTAAATATTCATTACCTTGAAATAAGACAAAATTCTGTCTTGCTAAATTATTGCCCCAAATAAGATTTCAGTCTATACAATTGTGGGTATTCATTATTTTGAAGAAACAGCAAATGAACTCCTTTGCTGTTTATTATTTTAACAATATCCCTCATTTCACCGCGCATACTGAACCCGGTTTTTATGGAAGGTTCCCAGGTAAAATTTCCATTACCATCATTAATAAGTATATCTCCAAAACTTGCATCCAGTTTTTCAAATTGGGGTAATAGTCCAAATTGATTTCCGCCAGAAACAAGATCAATCTTGCCATCATTATTAACGTCTATCGGCATTATTGCATTCACGCATGATAGTTGCATCATTGTTGGTAGCATCTTCAGAGTAAATAAACCATTTCCATTATTAATGGCGACACAAGATTTTGAATAAGTAAATTTCTTTACTTCTGCTTCTTTTATTGCTTCAGGTAAAAAAAGCTCCTGAATAGGTTTAGTTGCATACTGTTCATGCTTAAGGTTGTTTCTTTTAATGGAAGGCAGTTGCTCCTGTAAATCATGTTTAAGGAAAACCGGCATATCCTTACCATTAATGGTATATGTCATTATTTTATCAAGATAACCATTTTTATCAAAGTCATTTAGCCAAAGCTTTACGGGATGCGAAGAATCGGGGCGCAGATAAAAATTCTCACCCATATTGCCTAAAATCAAATCCATTTTTCCATCACCGTTTACATCGGCAGAAGCAACCGTTTGCCACCATCCGTATGCATTATCCATATTTGTTTTTAATTCCTCAAAATGATCTTTATGAAAGGAAAAAACTCTTGGCGACATCCATTCACCCACTATAATGAGTTCCTTTTGTTTATCTCCTGCTACATCTTCCCACAATGCACCTGTAACCATGCCAATATTAGAAATATCTTTATTTCTCTGTTCAGCTATATCAGTAAAATGTCCATTACCATCATTCACAAACAGATAACTCTGCGGATCTTTGCCATACACACCCGGAAAGCTTCTTGCCCCAACAAAAAGATCAGGAAAACCATCATTATTAAAATCATTAGCTATAGCAACAGCGATATTCATGCTCATGTTTGGGAAAGCCGTTTCAGCAAGGGAAAAATTCCCCTTTCCATCATTCTTGAATAACCGAAGCTGTAATTCGCGGCTTAGCAATGCACTCGTATTTCCTCCCGGACATATCAGTAAATCCATATCTCCGTCATTGTCACAATCAAAAAATAACACTGCTGTATCTTCAAAATCCGAGAAACCTTCAAACGCCTTCTCTTGTTTCTTCTTAAATTTTCCACTGGCTTCCTGCACATATAATTGACCCGGAGTACCTAAAGCACCACCAATATAAATATCTGAAAGCCCATCACCATTTATATCCGCCACGGCAGCTTTAGGTCCTTCACGAGATAAGGCTTTAGGGATGGCTCGTTCAGCATTAAAATCTACGTAATCATTTTCTGTGTGTTTATCAAAATTGTTTGGCTCCTTTACAAAAAATGTCTGTAAAGTTGATGCGTTATTTATATACTGAGGTCGAGTTTTGCTCTTGGTTTGCTGAATAATATGCGTCTGGTTTATTAATGGTGCATTAATTATTGTGGTAGTATTATCCGGCCAGGTAATTACAATCGAATCAATTTTTGTCTGGTTACCTAAACCAAATATCAGCTTATAGTCTACTGAAGATTGAAATCCACGGCTTGGAACAAGTTCCCTGGTATATAGCTCCTTTCCTGCGAAAACCTTTACCTTGCTACCAATAGCAAAAGTATTTTTATCTTCCCCTTTTAGTACAATACCTATATAATTATTTTTATTAAGTTCCCTGGAATTATTCCTGTAAATACTGGCTAACTGGTTCTCATTATTAATAATAAGGTCAAGGTCTCCATCATTGTCAAGGTCGCCATATGCTGCACCATTAGCAAAAGTAGGTTGATCCATTCCCCATTGCGTACCTATATCAGTAAACCTGAGATCATGATCATTTCTATACACTTTATTGGGTATTGAAATTCTTGGAATTTGGTTAAGCACTTTATCAATATCATCTTTTTTCCCGCTTAGGGCCATTTTTTGCATTACCTCATTTGCAAAAAAATCCATAAAGTCAAGATTAGTTACATCTCTGTTTACACCATTACACACTAAAAGATCATTCCATCCGTCATTATCCATATCAAACATCAAAGCGCCCCAGCTCCAGTCAGTTGCAGCAACGCCACTGTATCGTGCTATATCAATGAATTTGCCATTTTGATTATTTAATTGCAAACAGTTTTTTGTATACTGATAATAAAATCCAGATTCTAATTTGCTATTAAAAAGGCTGATATTGTCAAAGGATCCCATTGTTTTAAGTCTATAGTCAGTTTCAGCCAGCATATCAGTTGAAAATAAATCAGGATATCCATCATTATTTATGTCTGCAATATCAGCGCCCATAGAAGAAAAACTCGTATGCTGAAACCACTCTTCTAACTCATCTTTAAAAGTTCCATTTTTTTGATTA
>JAFDXH010000163.1 GCA_018268075.1 Bacteroidota bacterium
CCAACCTGCACTACCACACGATGATTACCGAGAGAATCAGGATTCCAGCAATTGGTGCAATTGGTATAAGGTATTTTTTGAGAATAAACCTTTTTGCAAGGGAGTAACAAAAAGAGTAAGAGTAACAATTTATTCATAGAATCTTATTAATTCGTTGCAGGATTGAAATTAGGAAAAGATACTGAATTAATACTGATCGGGCATTATCCCATTTAAGATGCACCAATTAATAATTCAGTTAGGTATAATTTTTTCCCTGAGAGGGTATCTTTTTATATAAGAAAATATTTGATCATGAAATTGTTCATCTTCTTCAAATAAAAATTTGTGGCTCATAGGTAATACATAAATCGGAAAGTTTGCTAATTCATTTTCAAATTTTTGAAGTCTCACTGCATCCTTCTCTGTGGTAAGGATGATTCGATTAGGATTATCTAATTTTTTAAATTGCCTGATTATATCATTCAGATCGTCAGTATTAAATATATGGTGATCAGGAAATGATAATACATCATAGTAAGAAACAAAGGAGGTAAGCATCTCCTTTAATGGCTGGGGGTTAGCAATAGCGCAAACCAGCAGTACAGCCTCTTCCTGTTGCAGCATTTTTTCTTCTCTTGAAAAAAGATGAAATGGAATATTGTACTCTATTTTAGTAAAATATACTTTTTGATGCACAAGTGGATTTAGCTCTTTTATGATTTTATTTCTTTCTATTTCATTGAGGTAAGATTTACATTTGGTAACAATGATAATATCGGCTCTTTTGCTACTACTTCTGGAATCCCGCAGATCGCCGGCAGGCAATAAGATATCTCTGGTATAAAGATTATTAAAATCAGTAAGCAAAATATTTAACCCTGCTCGTACCTGCCTATGCTGAAACGCATCGTCCAAAATGATTACATCTGTATGCGGCAGATCATGCAGCAATTGGGGAATTCCAACTATTCTATCCTCCGAAACAGCCACAGCAATCTCCGGAAACTTATTGTGAATTTGTAAAGGCTCATCGCCTATATCCACGGCGGTGGTGGTGGTGGTGGCCAATACATATCCCCTTGTTTTTCTTTTGTAACCCCTGCTCAAAACAGCCACCTGATATGGTTGCTTCAATATTCTTACAAGGTATTCTGTCATCGGCGTTTTTCCTGTGCCGCCAATAGCAAGGTTGCCGATACAAATAACAGGAAAATTAAAAGAAGCAGCAGCAAGATATTTTTTATCAAACAGAAAATTTCGTACCCATATTGCTATTCCATAAAGCAGAGAGAATGGGAATAAAATATATCTAAAGCTTTTGAGCATTTTTATTTATTGAAATTAAATATTTCTGCAGGAGTAATGCAATAATCAAGGGCTATATCAAATTCATTTCGATCATCTATCACTACTTCGGGTTCAAAAAAACAAAGTCCCACCTTCAATACATCTTTCCTGCAAAGAGAAAGAAATTTATCATAATACCCCTTGCCATACCCTACTCTGTATCCCTGCCTGTCAAAAGCCAGCAATGGCACCAGCACCAGATCAATTGTAGCCATTGCAACAGGGAGTCCTTCATGTACTTCTTCTATGCCAAAATTATTGATCTTTCTTGTGCTTTTTTCATCGAGGTAAAAATGTTCCAAAGTGCCGGTATAGCTATTTATTGATGGTACTGCAATTTTTAATTCAGGATTTAAAAACTCCATATAACGGATAATAGGTGCCGTGTCGGGTTCACGTAATTGCATTGAAGATAAGTAGGTATGAACACAATGAATAAAGCCGAGTGGCAATTTTTGAAAATGAATTAATAAAAGGTCATTGCAACGCGCAATTTCGGCAAGGGTAAGTGCTGCCCTTTTTCTTTTGTAAAGTAGCCTTAGCTCGCTTTTATTCATCAATATGCTTTAGTAAGGGTTTTAATAACTCTGCCTGTTTCAAAATATTTTCTTTGTTCACTTCTATTTCTTTGACCGAAAATATTTTCCTATATCCGGTCCATCTCACTATATCTTCTTCATAGTTTTTATATTCACCGGTAAATATCCACCCTGCTACAGGTATTTGATATTGCTTACACACAGCCGCAGTTAGGAGAGAATGATTGATGCTGCCTAATTCATTTTTACTTACCAAAATAACGCTGCAACCAATTTTTTTAATTAAGTCTGGAGTAAATTCTTTATTATTAAACGGAACCATCAGACCGCCGGCGCCTTCAATAATCAAACAATTTTTCGTTTCAGGCAATTTCTCAAAAACTTTATTTATGGTTAAATCAATGCCCTCAGCAGGGGCGGCAAGATGTGGCGAGGCCGGCATTTTCAACACAAATGCTTCAGGGTGAATTACTGTCCTTTTATTGCTAATCAATTGCTGAATAGTAAGTGCATCTGTACCGTCTTCATAACCGGCCTGTACTGGCTTCCAATAATCTGCTTGAAGCGCTTCTGTTACAATAGCAGAAACAACCGTTTTTCCTACGCCAGTACCCGTACCTGTAATAAAGAATCGCTCCATTTTATGAATTGATAAAAATTGAAAACAAAGTGGTGCCATAATTTCTCACCACCTTAAACCCAGAAAATTTTTCATAATTATTTGCCGGTGTATGTTCCAGCACGAACCAACCTTTTGGCTTCAATAAATGTTTATTAAAGATAATTCGGGGAAGCTCATCAATGGTAGTAAGCGCATAAGGTGGCCCTGCAAAAATAAAATCAAATTGTTCTTTACAATTCTCAAGAAAATGAAAAACATCCATCTTGATCAAGTGGCAGTTTTCAATTTTAAAATCTGCTATTTTATGGCTTATAAATTCTGCCATCTTGGTATCCTTCTCTACAATGGTAAGTTCGGCAGCGCCCCGAGAGGCCAGTTCATAAGTAATACTGCCAGTACCTCCAAAAATATCCAATGTTTTTATTCCATTTAGTTCAATATTATTCTGCAGGATATTAAAAAGCCCCTCCTTAGCTATGTCTGTAGTAGGCCGTGTATAGGGCATCTTGGCCGGCGGGTTTATTTTTAATCCTCCATATTTCCCTGTGATTATTCGCATGGTTCAATGGCAAAAATATGGCTTAAATAATGTGCAGGATGTTTCATTTGCCCTACATTATACTTTATCTGTGAAGACCCTTCATTAAAATGAATGTGATTAAAATATTTTTTCAATTCAGCAAAAAGGATAGAAGATTCTTCTACCAGCCCACTAACTACAACATTTATTTTGTCTCTTTCTATACCGGAGGTGGCATTTAATAATATCCATGATGTGTCCTGCGGGGCACGATATTGGAAGGAAGTTAAAAGTTTGAACTTATCCTCTGCATATAGGGAAACAACTAATTTCTTCCCATAAAAAACCACATTCAATTCATATTCATACTCCACGATTCTGGTAGCCATCGTAGTAAACTGGTGGGTAAATACCGCCCCGGGAAACTGATTGCGAAATACATCACAAATAGATGAACACACCCGATATATCTGGTATGCATTGCGATGGTTAAGTAGGTCTGAAAATATTTCTGATTTACAACAATTATCTCCAAATAAAATATTTAGAACTTTTTCGTTTTCTTCCGGGCAGTACAATTCAAACGGGACCAAAGCACCTTGAGGAAATGAAAATTGAATTATGATTTCTTTAAAAGGCTGGGCAAAATAATTTCGTTGGTGAAAAAAAAGAGGAAATGAAATAGCTACATCATCGTCTTTTATTTTCTCCTCAAAAAATGCAGCTCCAATTCCGATTATATTATTATCCTCCCTAAATATATAATTAAACCCCTCCTCACTTATTTCACCGATAAGGGTAGTTTGAGCTGCATTAAACTCGGCCGGAATTATTTCAAATATGGATTTCATTTCGGCAATAATAGCATTTTTGGCAGATAAAAAAATTTTGACTGTTGTACTATGCCAAATATTTTTAAAAAAACCGGCATGCTGCTACAAAAATCGTTGTCAACTATTACCTTCGCGGCAAAAAAAAATGAACAATAGAACTTTTACGATGATCAAGCCGGATGCAACAGAAAAAGGCTATACCGGAGGAATCCTTAAAATGATTAATGATGCAGGATTTAGAATTGCTGCAATGAAAATGGTGCATCTATCTGAAAAGAAAGCAGGAGAGTTTTATGCAGTACATAAAGAGCGCCCTTTCTATGGTGAGCTGGTAGAATTTATGAGCCGCGGCCCAATTACAGCTGCGATTCTTGAAAAAGACAATGCTGTAGAAGATTTCAGAAAGTTGATTGGTGCTACCAACCCTAAGGATGCTGCGGAAGGAACAATCAGGAAACTATATGCTGCATCAATAGGCGAAAATGCTGTACACGGCAGTGACAGTGATGAAAATGCAGCTATTGAAGGTGATTTTTTCTTTAGTAAGTTGGAGCAATTTTAGCATCCCTTTTGTACATTCAAAAATACTCTGTGGCACCCCATCAGGTGCCACAGATAAATATTCTACAAGGTACTCTGTAATTTATTTTGGCGATACATCTTGCAAAAAATATTTTAGGCGAAAGGAAAAACAACTCAGTTGTTTTTTAATGGCTCTACTTTGTATCCTTCTTTTTTCAATAACGCGATTAACCCGGTTGTATCCATAAGGTGGCCTGCCCCTACCGCTACAAATACGGGCTCTTCGGCCATAATTTTTTTTAATTGTGCCACCCAATTTTTATTTCTGTCTATCAATAGCAGGTTATTATACTTATCACTGGCGGTGTCCTCCATTTTCATAGCCCTACCCATAGAATCCAGCTTTTGAGCTTTATAGAAGCTTACCATCTTATCAAATTCCTTTTTATAAAAAGAAAAACTGTCAATATTTTTTAAAAGCTCTTTTGCCTGCCATTCATAAGGGATGCTATCAAATACAGATGCCTGAAATTGGATTGTCTCCAGTCCTTTGATTTCTTTCTTTTGAGCTTTAGCAATCTTCATCAGCTCCTCTTCTACCCCGGCTGGCGAAGTGCAGTTCATCATTCTGGGATATAATAGAGCGATAAGAAAAAAAGGTTTTGCCTTGGAAAGTAATCCCAGCGGCACTTTCAGGCTGTCTGAAAAATAAGTTTTTAGTTTTTCATAATCTTCCGGCGAATAAAGATCTGACAATGATTTGCCATTTTTCATATTCATATAAAGTACCCCACCCATCATGGTAGCCGGATCATCCATATCCAATTCCATATAGACCTCCTTGCTGCGCGATATAGCTTGTTTTAATGGTTCGCTGAAGTAAATATCCTCTTTGCATAACAAATGGAAAGTGCCAAACAAATAACTCGGGTTTTTTAAATTATTGCCACTCACCTGCCACAATAAAGTATTCGAATCTTTATTTAAAACCAAGGCAGCAGGTTTCTGTGCTTTGCAATTACCAAAAATTAAGGGCGTGCAGATTAGCAGGATCCTACGGATAATATTTTTCATATTTTATTTTTATACTGAAGTTAAATACCATCTCATATTTCTAAAATGGCTACTACACCTCTTCCAGCAAAATGATTTAGAAACATCACCATTCATCAACAATTTTTTGCGTCTTACGAAAGCGTTGGGCATTCAGTACATCACCAAGCAAGCCTCCAAACCCGATCCTATAAGTAATAACAGGTTTAAACCCGTTTTGAAACCCAGCAACAGCATCTACCCTGAATATTTTAAAAATATTTTCTAAACCAACAAAGGCCTCGGCATATTTTATTTGGGGATGGCTTAATAACATATTTGTTCCTGCCACCAGATTCCAATTTAATTTTTTAAATCCAGGAATTTTATTGGTAAGCATGCCGTTGGCATGGTGTTCCAGATGAACTTCAGTATAGAAAGAAGAAGCATTGCTAAATTGGTAATAGCCTACATTTTCAAAACTCATTACATATTGCTCTGCAATGTGAGATGTATTTCCATAAAAATGTTTGTAGTCCTGTACAAATACAGCTTTGCTATTAAGAAACCCTCCAATGGTAACGGCATATTTTAGTAAGCCTGCAAGTTTAAAATTAAGATCATCATGAATGTTGAGCATCCATTTATCAAAATCCACATCACTCCCAAAAAGGCCGGAAATCCCTTTAGTATAACCAATAGTAAATAAAGGATACTTAGATCCTATAGCCATCTTGTAATTTGGAAATTGAATGTACCGTTGCCCGGGCTTAAATGACAACAATGCATGTACAATTGTAGCTTGGTGTCGCGGAAATTGCTGAGATAAAATATCTGTTGGATAATTAGGGGTATATCGCGGCAGCCATTTTTTGTTTAAAATAAAATCTGTAGTATTATCTATGGGTAGCCGATCTTCAAATTGGCCCTCAACCAAAAGCCTGACACCACTTTCCCACCTTTTAGAAAAACCGGTTTTTACAAAATAATTTTCATAAATCTTCAAATCATTTCTACCATAAAACAAAGAAGCAATACTATTTCCCAGTCCATCAAGGCTACTTTCTTTAAAAAACTGGCTGACTCTTTTGCCGCCGGCCACAAAAAATCTTTTGTCTCTATACCCCATATTGCCACTATCACGTATTCCCGAACTGACCACAAGGCCACCCCAGGGATTTAAATGCTGATTACTAAATCCATATCGGGCATCTGCAATAAAGGCTACCGTCTTATTTACATCAGGAAAATTTTTTGAAACAACCAATGAAGGGTTAACTGCAAATCCTTCTACTGTATTAAACTGCAACGTTTTTATTAATCCATTCCAGGAAAGCGTTATAGGAGATTTACGCCTCCCAGAAGTACGGTTAATACCTGACCAAAAAATCTGTTTGATGGTAACAGAGCCACGGGGCTTTATTATTGAATCTCTATTTCTTTTAAGAGAATCAAGTGTTTCTCTTAATATACTATCCTTTACTTTAAAATCTTTTGCCTCTTCATTGGTGAGCGGAATAGGCCGCACCGAATCCCAATATTCCGAAGTTTTTTTATTCACACCAGAATCATATTTCATAATCACACGATCAAAATATTTTTTAGGATAATCCGGATGGAGATTGTAATTGGAATAAACATTCACAAAATCCCCGCCGGCCTTTATCCCAAATTGATTAAGGTCAAAATGAACTACCTGGCTCTTAATGCGCCAAATATCATTTTCAATAGGAGTAAATATTTGTGTAATATGTACAGAATCCACAATCTGTAATTGAGATTCTTTTGTGAGCAATAAATCGCAGCTATAAATACGCCAATCGCCTTCAGTAATATTAATAGTGCCACTAAATAAAGGTTCATACTTGCGCCGGGGAATTACCTTTATTACATTTACTTCTTCGCCCTCCTCAAAGAAAGTTCCTAAAAATTTATACTTATAAAAATTGAATGCACCATCAGCAATTGGCGATATAAAGCCGCGAGGATTAATTTTATCTGTAAATACAGTAACATTATTTTTATAAAAACTTACAAACGCAGGAATATCAAATCCAAAACTACTGCTGCCACTTACCCTACTGGATTTCACTTCCATCTTCACTTTATTTATTTCCTTTACAGACACCTTATTTACAGATTCTGATAAATACAAAATGCCCTTTCCACTTGAGTCCAGGCCGCCTTGTTTCTTATCATCTTCCGATATAGGCTTGCCCATAAATTTTGAAGGCAAGCTTTTTAATCTTACGATATCCTTTATATAAATTTCGGCCTCAAAGGATTTTACTTCATTATCATAGAAGCCTCTTTTACTTATCGCATTTCGGATAATTTGATAAGCGGGATCTTCACCATTTTTATGAATCACCACCTCTTTTAGTGTGAGTTTCTGAAATGGCAAAGTAAAATTTAAAATGGTGGTGGCACTATTTATTACTGAAATATTTTTTTCTACCAATGTATATCCCACATATCTGCAAATGATGGTGTAATCGCCTGCCGTCAAGGGCAATTCAAAATACCCTTCCTTATTAGCAGTGGTACCCAGCGAAGTATTTTTCACCATTATAGAAGCAAAAGGTAAAATATTGCCTTCAGCATCATGCACCGTACCTGTTACCTTCTGTGCATGTAAAACTGTTGTGATAAAAAGAAAAAATAAGAATAGTACTTCTTTCATAGGGGGTTACTCAATTCAAAGGGCAGAAAATAATTAAAAAAAAATCCCTCATTTTCAGGATTTCTCGTAAGCAGAACGAGGCCGTAAATAGCTAGCGCTTAATGCTGCAAAGCCCGCTATCAATCCGCCTATCAATGCTGTGACTACTATTAAAAAACCTGCGCTATCATTTTTCAAAACCAACAAAGAAATTCTATGAGCCAATATATGCCCATTTTGACTGCTGATATAAAAACTTAATGCACCCCACAATATAAAAACTGCGGTAAACCCAGCAATAAATGAAGCCATGGGATTTTGGGGTATCAAAGCAGCAACGATAAAGGCAACAATTGCAATACTCCACCAAGGAAGGTATAAGCAGGCACAAAAACTTAGAATAATAATTAAAAACAAGGCACTAAAAAATTTCATATTTATCAATTTAATAAATGAGTAAATGTTTAAAAAGAATTAAGATTTAGAAAAAGTCATCACCCATTTTACTTTATCACTTTTTTCTTCTCCATACTTCATTACCCAAAGACGATAATATTTTCCCTGCACCCAACTATCTACAAAATCGTCATAAAAACGGCTGCCGGGGTTTCCACTTTGTCCGCCGGGATATACGCCATAGGCCTCAGTTTCGGGTGTGAGGGATACGATCATTCGCCAACTCGGTCCATGTTGTGCATTAGCTGCATTGATGGTATGTGTGCCACCGCCTATGGGCAGGTGCAATCTACTGAATGCATCTAACCGCGCAAGGTTCATGACTTTGGTATCTTTGAATTTCCACCACTCTAATTTGCCCTCGTTTTCCAACTGATTAAAATAAGGAGCTGACTTTTTGAATGCAGTTAAAATATCATCTTTCAAAGTCTCCTTCTGTGGTGTATTGATATTATCATAAAAAGAAAGTGTAGAGTCCTTCTTCATCAGATCCAGCAAAGTGCTTTCAAAAGGCCTTGGCAATTTCAACTTTGTATTATTAAATTCATCTGCCCAAACCGCAACAGTAAGGCTATCCCATAACACTTTAAAAACAGTAGCTCCCTTGCTGTCTGGGTCATTTCTAAAATTCCAACTGCTCAGAATTGTAAGGTATTTCTGATCCTGCGTACTTATTTGAGACTGATCAAGGTATTTTAGTAAAACCGGAACGGCCATTTCGCCAAATACATTATAATTATCCGTTTGAAGTTTCATCATATCCTGTGGTGTAATCTGATTCATGACGCTCAATCTTTTATTAATTTCCCAACCACGGTAAGGCGGGTAGTTGCCGCCCAGATAATAAGGATAAGTGCTATCAGCAGGCAATTGATTGGCGCTGCTTACAAAGCCTCTTGCAGGATTGATCTCATGAGGGTTTTCTTCTTGAGGAATGACACCCTGCCAGAAATAACTGCTATCGGTACCAGGCATTACAAAATCGCCCTGCCGATACCATTTAGCCGGAAAAGCTCCCTGATCCCATATTGCAATGTCGCCATTTTTACAGGCAAAAATGCAGTTTTGCCCAGGTGTATGAAGAAATTTTATTGCTTCATAATAATCATTATAATTTTTTGCTTTATCCAAAAGTGTAAACATTTTAAGTTCATTGCTTGGGTCGTGCGCCTTCCATCTTACTGCATAATTTTTATTTTGTGTATTGCGGCCACCACTATACGTTGGATCGTACATTACAGGCCCCATGATCGTGTAGGCCACTGTATCTAAATAATCAGATTGGCCTTTGCGCCCAATTTTTTCAATTCTGAATGTAGTAGGCACCCATGCACTATCAAACCAGTACTCCTTGCGGCTGGCATCTTTAAATTTTATTTCATAATAATCTCTTACATCGCGCATGGCGTTGGTAAACCCAAAGGCGCAACTATCATTGAAGCCAATGATGATAGCCGGTGCACCAGGAAATGTAGCACCATAAGCATTGAAAGCAGGTGTAGATATTTGCATTTCATACCAGAGAGATGGCAGGTTCAATCCAAGGTGAGGATCATTACAAAGTATAGGTGCGCCACTGCTTGTTTTACTTCCGGCAACTGCCCAATTATTACTTCCATTATTAGGATCAGGTTTATGCTCTTCAATTATTGTAGTATCATTTCTATCATAATAAATTGAATCTGCTGAGGCAGGAATTTTTACTTCAATACCGGGCTTTGGAAACACCGTTCCCTTAGGTACAATAGGATCCAGAGAATCCATAATAATTGGGTATATCTTATTAAAATCATTAGCCGACAATAGAGTTTTTGCATTGGTAGATTCAAAATCATTCTCATACCCAGCCAGGTCAAATGCCATAAACTTCAGGAAGAGCGCAGTTTTCAGGTTTGTCCACTTTTCAGGATGGTACCCCAGCAGTTTGTATTCTATAGGAAGGGTGCTTTCTTTTAAACTTGATATATATGCATTTACTCCTGCCGTATAGTTATTACATTCTGCAAGTGACACAGGGTCTTTTTCTACTTCCTTTTCTGCTATTTCAGCAGCATATACCATTCCCAATCTTCTTTTATCACGGTCAAGTGGTAGCGCCTTTTCTCCTACAATTTCACTCAATCTACCTGCTGCTGCATGAGTCTGAAATTCCATTTGCCACAACCGGAATTTAGCATGAAGGTAGCCCTGTACAAAGTAGGCATCATTTTCATTTTCAGCAAACACATGAGGTACCAGCCGCTCATCGAAATATACACTTACCTTACCATTCAACGTAGGAAAATTAAGGGAGGCATTATAATCCATATCGAGAGGCTCTGCATTTTGCCACACACCACTTTGCGGCGCCAGAATTTTTCCGAGTGGTGCAGGAAGCACCCAAGTAGTATTCAAAATCAATACCAGCCCTACGGTAATCAATGAAAATAAAAATAAAGGAATAATTTTCATAAACAATTTTAAGAGTGTAAAATAAAGAAACTTTTCGGGCAAATTGCATAATGCCTGTGGCACCTGATCGGATTCAAAAAAAAATAATCCCCTTATTCACTTTTGTATTGCCCAATAGATTGTAATGCTTCTTGCAAAGCAACCGGCTGATTTGTACCAATCAGTATTTTTTTTCCATTATTAAAAATTAATTGTAGTCCCATATTTCCACTGATATTATAAGCAGTGCCTTTGCCTAAAATACCTACTCTAATACCCCATCCGCCATAATCCATCATGGGCGAGTATTTTTTTACAAAAATATTTTCAAGTTCACTAAAGGCATAAAACTTAAGCTTTAAATGAAAAGGAAAAAATTGAATATATACACCATCCTGCCTGATTATCGTTTTTAAAAAAATTGATCGCATCAGTAAAGTGACCAACAAACAGATCCCCCAACCCGTCCATAACCCTTGATCTGAGGAAGGTTTGGTACCCATCGGTTTGCCCAAATAAACTTGCTGATATAACCCATAAATAAAAAACAAATTGATACCTAATAGAATAATCCAAAGCCACCATTGTGTGAAGCGTTGTTTTTCTGTAAAAATTGCAGGCTGTAAATTTTCCATCTCAGCAGTTGATTTTTAGTTAATTTTTGAAGATAGCATTTTTAAAAGGCTTAGCAAATCTGCTTCAGTATTGAAGGCATGCAGAGCAATGCGCAAGCGCTCTTTTCCTTTGGGTACTGTAGGATATAATATGGGCCGGATATCAAAATTAAGCTCCTGCAATTTTTCGGCGACTCTTTTTACAGCTTCATTACCTGGAACAATCAGGGCCTGAATAGGGCTATCACTTTTTAAAGTTTCGTATTGTATTTCAGACACTGAAAATAGATGAATCAGCGCCCGTAGTCTCAGCCGCTCTTCAGTCATGGAAGGAAAGATTTCATAGGATTTTTTTATTGCGTAAATAGATGCAGGAGGCAAGGAGGTTGAAAAAATAAAAGGCCTGCAAAAATTAATTAAATAATTCTTTAGCAATAGCGAACCTACCACTGCGGCGCCATGGGCGCCCAAGGCCTTGCCGAAAGTATGAATGCGTGCCAAACATTTTTTCTGCAAATTAAATACCTGCACCAAGCCTTCGCCCCGATTGCCTTCTACCCCCGTGGCATGAGCCTCATCTACTATTAAGTTTGCGCCATAATGTTCGCACAATGAACTTATTTTTTCCAAAGGCGCCCTATCGCCATCCATCGAAAAAACACTTTCGGTAACAACAAAAACATTATTGAATAATGGCGACTGGTGCTTTAGTGATTCCTCAAGACTTGCTACATCATTATGCAAAAAAGTGTGTGCTTTAGCAAATGAAAGCCGAATACCATCTCGCAGAGAAGCATGGCTCAATTGGTCGTACAATATAAGGTCATCCTTTTGTGGAACACAACTCAGCAAACCAACATTGGCATCGTAACCGGAGTTAAAAATAAGCGCAGATTCCGATTCATGAAAGGCGGCAATTAGATTTTCTGTTTCTTCAATAAGAGGGTAATTCCCTGAAAGCAAGCGTGAGCCGGTACTACCGTGCGAAAAAGTGTGTACATTTTTTTCAAGAATTTTGTTTTTTACTATCCCTAAATAGTCATTACTGCAAAAATCTATTTTGCCAGAAATAATTTTTAATTTCCTGAGCGCATCCGACTCCTTGCGTTCATTTAATTTTTTTAGGAGAAACTTTTCATTCATGCTACAAAATTAGGATGCAATTAAAATATAATGGCCAACGTATGGTAAGGCTGGCGCCAAAATTAAATGATACAACCATATTGCTTTATTTTTGACTTATGGAATCATATTCTCAGGACACTAAAAATATTTTAGGTTTACAATTAGTAACAGACCCAAGGTGGGTAAATCTTGCCGCTATTTCTCTCGAAGATATTTTGACAGACCATGCTTGGTGTGAACAAAAGGCTGCTACTACCTGCATATCGCTAATACAACGATATAGTGATAAAGCATTACTGGTTGAAAAACTATCGCCTATTGTATCTGAAGAGTGGAGTCATTTTAGAATGGTGATAAGAGAATTGAAGAAAAGAAATCTGCCATTAGGCAAACAGCGCAAGGATATTTATGTAAATAAGTTGATTGAATTTCAAAAGAAAGGCGGTAGCCCGGAGGAGCGCTTTTTGGATCTACTGCTTACCATGGCATTGATAGAGGCAAGAAGTTGCGAGCGTTTTAAACGACTGAGCGAAGGGCTGGAAGATGAATACCTGCGCGGGTTTTACAGAAAATTTATGGAAAGCGAAGCAGGCCACTATACCTTATTTATAACTCTAGCAGAAAAATATTTGCCTAAGGATAAAGTAAGAAAAAGATGGAAGGATTGGATAGAATATGAAACCGAACTCATGCAACACATGGAAGTACGTGGCGACCGGATACATTAATCAAACAGAGATGGAATACTTATAAAAATTGCTGAATTCCTGATTGCATTAAGCTTTGCACCTTAGCAAAGCTAACCCCCTAAACATTGAGCCCCTATTTTCAATGCCTCCTTGGTATTACCTTCTATTTTTCAATCACACTTTCACCATTATAATTTTCAGGTGCGTTAGTGATTGCAGCGGAAATCCTTTTTTAGGGGCTGTCTGGTGAATGGCAAAAAAGATTAAAGCAAAAAGCACGGGCCGTAGGCAACGCCATTATTTTAGTACTCCAATAAAAAATACACAGGCATACTGAAACTTCCAGCATGCCTGTGTATAAAGCTTTAGAGGACAGTGCTATTTCACAACGGTGATGCCACTTGCAAGAATTTTAATTTCTTCCTTTGGCTCATTAATAGCATCAATTTCTTCTTGAGATTTTTTTGCATCCTCTGCGAGGTGTTTCAATTCCTTTACTGAAGTAGTTGCTTTTTCAGCTTTGCCTTCAATCACGATTCTTTTACCTTCCAATGCTGTAGGAACAAAGAACGCATAACCCTTCATCTTTACAGTTGCAGTAGAATTATCGTCTAATTGTACCTTTACCCAACAACCTTTTTTGGGGCATACTTCCAGTACTTTGCCTTCTACTTTAGTGTCAATAGCCTCTCCATCTTTCAAGCTTGCAACCAATTTTTTTCCTTTGATTGCCCCTTTTGGAGAAACGTTGTCGCCATACATGTCGCCCACATTAGCATTTCCCGCGGGTGGTTGCGCATACATAGTCGAAAAAGTGAATAATGCGATGATACTTAAAAATAAATGTTTCATGTTTCGTTGAGTTTATTAAATGGTGAATATAAAATATTTTATTGTCAATAATTACTAATATTACTTAGGTAATTCAGGGTTTCTGATGCGCAAAGGAATAGTAGAGATAGAGCCGAGAAATGCAACTATATCTTTTTTCTGATCTGAAGTAAGATTGAGCTTTTTAATATGCACATCGGTTTTAGGAAATAAAGGGTCAGCCTTTTGTTCATCGGTTACCGGGAGCATTGGCATTCCGCTGTTATAGAGATTTACAATTCCGCCCAGATCGTCAAATAATCCATTATGCATCCATGGGGCAGTACGGGCTACGTCGCGCAAAGAAGGGGTTTTAAATTTACCTACATCCTCTGCCTTACGAGTTATTTTGTATCGCCCAAGATCTTCATATTTTCTTTTGTAATAGGTGAGCCCTATATTATGAAATTGATCATCAGTAAATAGGGGCCCGTTATGACAATTAATGCACCGTGCCTGTGTGCGAAAAAAATGTAATCCCCTAACTTCCTCATCCGTAAGTGCATTTTTCTTACCCAACAAAAATTCATCAAACCTTGATTTCCTGCTGGTAATTGTTCTTTCAAAGGTTGCTAATGCATGCGTGATTCTGTCTGGAGTTATTTTAGAATCGCCATAGGCAGAATCAAAGAGAAAGGTATATCCTTTAATTCTGGATAACCGTGGAACGATTTCGCTAAAATCGCCATGCATCTCTATTTCATTATTAATAGGGCCAAATGCCTGGTCTTCAAGATCGGTAGATCGCCCGTCCCAAAATAAATTTTTAGAATTCCAGATATTGAGTAGTGATGGTGTGTTTCTAGTGCCTTGCTGATGGTCATGCCCTTCAGCAGTCACGCGTCCATCGGCCCAAGATAAGCTGGGGGTATGGCACGAGGAGCAAGATATTTGAGCAGAGCCACTAAGCCGTGGGTCAAAAAACAATATTT
This sequence comes from Bacteroidota bacterium, assembly GCA_018268075.1. Lineage (GTDB taxonomy): Bacteria > Bacteroidota > Bacteroidia > Chitinophagales > Chitinophagaceae > Ginsengibacter. The sequence goes on from JAFDXH010000163.1 coordinate 15,176, forward strand.
GTCCGAGTTTCACCAACTGCTTTAGTGAATCCATTTTTGGTTTCAACGGGCTGTCAGGAAGTAGGCCCAGTTCCTGAAAATTAATTAAGTCGGGGTCTATCTCTGGCTTGGGCCATTGAGAAGAAGGTTTCGAATAAATCTCACGTAAGCTATCTGCAAAAGTATCTGCATTTATTGGGTAAGACACATCCTTTTGAAAAGATAAAAAGAAGAGGCAGGGTGTGAGCACAATTAAGAGAACGATGATTTTTTTCATAACAGAGTTAGTTTAAAAATTTTATAAAGTGAAGCCTAAACCAAATGACCCGAAATGCCTTTCAGTACCCGGCAATGCTGTGGCAGGCAAAGAAAATTCAGGCAGTTTTGCATTTTGAAATTGGTAGGTTGATTTGATAAAAAACGGCATTTTTTTTACAGAAAAATTATACAAAGCACTAAATGTAAAACTGTTGCTATTGGCGCCATTAAAATAATAATCGTAATAAACTACCTCTTTAGTAAAAGTATTTACCTGGCTCTGCGGGGCAGAAACTTGAGCATCTATATTCTTTCTCACATGAGCGCCGGCCGAAATTTTTAAAAAATTATTGGGCTTTTTTCCTGAAAAATAGTAAGCTGCTATTAGCCCCAATTCGGCATTTTTATAATTGGCTATATGATCTGTAGATCCGTCTGCCTTATACAATCGAGAAACGCGCCCGCTTAATCCGAGTTCATATTGCAGTTGCTTGTTTTTTAAATGTGCATAGGCGGGGGTTAGTAAAAATTCAGTATTATAATAAACAAAATTGTTTCCATTGAGCACTGTGTTAAAATCTTTTCCATAATGATCTTTGTAGCTCGCATATACGCTCCAGTTTTGCGTTTCATTTTGATGACTCTTCCATAAAAAATCCGAAGTCCATATATTTTCATTAAACTTACCATACAAGTAATTAGCACTTGAGAATTCAGTAGCCTTTTGTACAAATTTTGAATGAACATCTTTAATACCTGCTGATATCGAAATGGTTCCAAAATCAAACGACCCATGGTAGAGGCCACTTAATCCGACCCCATTGTTATTTGAATTTATCTGACGGCTGGTAGTTTGAATAACACTGAGCCCATACCCATAATTGATCACATTAATATAAGGCATGTTCAATAAATTTCCCTGGTAATCCTTATTACGGTATTCGTTTCCATTCTCTTCTGATAATCTGCTATATGCAAAAGACCCGCCGATAGTGTGTTGTGCATTTATTTTATACAGAATTGCTCCCTCTAATCCCATCTCATGAGAAAAATCTTCCACTCTGGGATCGTTGCTGCGCCAGGCGTTTCCGGTATGATAGTTTGCACCGGCGGATACAATCAATTTATCATTAAATACTGGCCGGCTAATAATTCCTTGCAAGTTATAATGGCTTAATTCCCAATTCCCTTTGGCTCCAGCATAAAAATAAAATGGGGCTGCTTGTTTATTATTGCCCAAAGTATAAGCCATGCTATCAGCAATTGTCCTTATATAGGAGAATGATCCGCTTAGAAGATATTTATTTATTTTTTTGGTTCCTTCTGTTGCAAATGAGAGTTCATTTTGTTTTGGTGCATCCTGCCTTGCTATAAAACTTCCTTCGGCGTAATTATAAGTAGCACCAATAACTGCATATTGTTGTATAGGCAACAAGGGTTGTGTAATGGCGCGACGCAAATAAAAATCATACTTCTGCTGAAATAATTCTGAAAACCTATTTCGTATAGAATCCTGTGCATTTGCCCCAACTGCTGCGCTGGTAAGTAAAATGGCTATTATAAAATTTCTGTTCATGCGTTTGTTCAATAAATTAATAATCAGTTGATGAATGCGGTCTATTTAAATGCTTTTGGCGCTACCATGTTCAAATAATCGAAATCATTGGTAGAATTGTTGGTATCCATTAAAATCCTTCTTCCGCTTACTGTTTTTACAGTTTTACGAATTAATGATTGTGAAGAGTAAGAGCCAGCAGGCACATAATTATATCCCGCGTCTAATCTGCCTAAAAGCCTTTTAGGTACTCTTGAGGTAGCTGTGTTTGGTTGAATTTCTACTGCATCCAAAACTAAATCTGCCGGTATTTGATAATAGGTAGTAGTAGAGGATGTTATTGCAGCTACTGTAGGATCAGGGTATTTTTTGAATGTAGTAGGAATATCTATATCCGTTCTAAAAATGGCAAATCCATCTCTGCCCGGATTATCAAACAACCAATCTTTGCCAGTGTAATCGAGCATGATCAAATTAGGGACTGCCGGATTATCTACATCAGAGGCCAAAGGCGTAGCGAGATAGGGTGCCAGATACACTTCAAAATCTGCATTGCTTAAATCAATAGTGAGGCTGGGATCTTTTATTTCAATTGTGCCGCCTGTAGAGTTAGAATAGGGCGCTTTGTGGTTCACCGCAGTTTGTGCCAAAATGATGCTTTCGCCCGGCAGAATAGGATACTGAGTTCCATTTCCGGGTATCCGGTATAATGATTTTGCATAAATATAATCGTTATTGGCATTAATATTTGAAGGCATACCTATTGATTTACTCCAATCCCACTGCCCTACCATTGGGCCGGAGGTAATGAAGAAGCCTGTGGTTAAATTAGGCGAGACAGTATTACATCCTATTACTTGAGCTATATACAAACTATCTGCAAAAATTATTTCATTTGAATTATTATAAATTTCAATAAACTGATCTCTGAAACTGGCTCCCCTACTAGTATTGCTTCCTGCATAATAAATTTGTTTTAAAACCAAACCACCTATTCTACCTACCTCCATTTTTAGTTTGATTACAGAATCTAAAGTGTTATTTATATTCATTTTGTTTAATGAAGAATTTAGAGTGACATCTTCTTCAACACTTTGACCGGTCAATGAATTAAACAGATCTTTAGGAATGGTGACCGTAGCCACAATATCATAAATACCTGCGCTTACATTTTTGAATTCTGCCATACCGCCATTATCAGACAAAGTGGTATTTTCTTTACTATTCCACTGGTTGGACAATTTTAATTTAATCCCATTTACAGGCAAATTAAAATTACCACGGATAGTATCATAACTAACATTTATTTTAATATTCAAAGACCCGACATCCGGTGTCAAATCTCTTTTTTTGCACCCTGCAACAGCTAATACTATCAACATAGCTGTATAGAAGAAATATTGTGAGAATTTCATAATTCAATATTTTATTTAATGGTAAAAATTAATTCAGCACCAAAGGCGGGCCTGCCATTGTAATAGGTAATCGAAGAGTTTTTATTCTCCATCGGCCTTATATTAAATGCATTGTAAGCATTGAATGAGAAACGCAAATAATCTCCTATCTCCTTGCTTATTCGCATGTGTATATTGGGATAAATAAACCCAGGTAAGTATTTAGTACTTTCTGCAGTGGGTGATTTTAATAAATGGGCATAATCAGGTGATTGGGCTTCTTTTGCTGATAATGAAAAATATTGCAAATCCTTGTTCATATATCCGACCGGGTAAATGCTTGTTGCCAGATTTTCTGTCTTATTTAATAGATAAATTTCGCCTGTAAACATCACAGCCATTCTGAGCGCAGGAATATGAGTACTACTGGTGATGGTTGCTTTAATATTTTGTGCTTTTGATTCCTGATTTTTGTAAACTCCATAAACAGCCTTTCTGGTGTAATCAATGGTAGTCTGATCAGACGGAAGCGATATTTCTTCGTTAGCATCCATAAAATAGCTGTTATAATATGCCAGACTGAGGTTAAAGGAAGTAGCAATTGATTTGATTTTTTCAGTTGACACCATCCATTCAAACCCTTTTGAGTGATTGTAATTCCCATTATTGATCCTGTTATAAGTAACATTATATGTTTTAAAAGTACCATCCGGTGCATAGGTCGGTTTTTCACCAGGCACATTCGTTACGGCATAGTTGGGAAGCACCACAGGTAGTAGTTGATTGAGCGTAGAAAAACCATTTTTCATCACCCTGTCGAAATAATAAATAGAAGTATGAAATGGCTTGATATCAAAAGTGAATCCTGTTTCAAAGGTTTGGCTTTGATAGGCGCGAAGACTGGTATTGTGCATTTTTAACACCTCTGTATGCACGAGGTAAACACTTTTGTCTGCATTACCTGTATAGGCATTTACAAGAGGTATATCCACATACACATTTCCTGGGCTTATTTGCGAAAGACTTGGTGATTTGGTAGCAATACCATAGGCACCGCTCCAGTTGAGCTTCTTGGTAAGTTTCCAATTGGTATTAATGCGCGGCGAAAAATTAAAAAAACCATTTTGCACATCGCCTCTTGCGCCTACATTCAAAGTATAATAACGCTCCAGCAATCGAGTGGTAAATAAATTCTCTACATAAAAGCCAATATTTTTCTGAGTAGGTACATTGTTGAAAGACCGGGCACGGTCGCTCTTATTTCCTGTTTGATAAAACCTTGGCCTATCAGAAAATACTATCATACCAGGCCCCTTATTAGCATTGTAGCTATAATTATATCCAAAGGTTAGCTTATAACTTATCTTTTTAATTTTGATAAATGTATTGGTTTCTATTCTTGCTGAGGCACTCACCGGTTCTCCAATAATTTCTTGTACTGCCAGATAGTATCCAGGAACAAACACCCCTTCTGATGTACCGGTAACCTCACTATTTGTAATACCCATTACTGGCCTGGTATTGAGGTAATATTGAGAGTAAGAATCCTGGCGCCCCTTATTATAACTTATCTGAAAAGATATATTATACAACCAGGGTTTTTTAATGATTAATTCGCTACGGTTGCTCACACGAAGATTCCAGTTATTAAACTTACTCATCCTATCATTACCATCATCCGGATCACGCCTTGTTTTATCAAGAGTAGTGTTATAATCTACACTCAAAGTATTTTTGAAATGATTACTCTTTTTTCTGTGATACGTCCATATAAAACCTCCCCCTACTCTACCGTAAGATTTCAATTTATTTCTTGGGTCGTCATTGCTGTTTAAATAATCAAAGCTTACATTTAAAACTCCCAATGATGGGCTGACTGAAAATCCTTTATTCAACCCAATGTTTTGAGTGCCTTCATTGGTGCGCATATTTACCCTTAATGGAGTAATACCTGCCTGTCTGTTGATGATTACCACACCCGTATTATAATCGCCGTAGCGGGCAGAAGCTACGCCAGATATCACTTCTATGCTTTCTATATTTTCAGCCTGCAATCCTCTTAGGTCAACTCCATTGTTAGCCACATCGCCGCCATAATTATTAGATAAGGATCCATTTTTAAAACTCAAATCTCCAAGTGTATTGGGAGTAGAAATATTATTGGCAGAATTGAATCCCATTCTGCCTGGATTCATTGCCTGCATATTGGCATTATTATCTACAGAGTTGCCATCAATTTGTACAGAAATACCAAATGCATTATTCATCGTCTGCTCAGAATTAGGTGGCGTCACATTTCTCATCGTAAGCACATTAGCACCTTGCAAAGAGGCATTTGGCCGCACCATAGACTGGCCGGGTAAATATTTCAACACATCGCCTACACTAAGGGCTTGTGTTTGCTCAATAGCTTCTCTGTCAAAAACTATAGATGAATTAGATGCAAACGTTTTCTTCCTTACACCATTAACTTCTACCTGCGATAGTTTAAGACTTAGGTCATTCAATACGATTAATTGAAATGAAGAAAATTGTTTACTGTTCAGTGTCTTTGTTACAGAAACTTTACCTACATAACTCACTATAAAAGTAATTTCACTGGCTTCGCCGGATACCGGTATTTCAAAAGTTCCATCAGCTTTACCCATTACTGTAATACCCGTTGGAAGTATCTGAATAGATACAAATCCCAATGGCCTTCCTTCTGCATTAATCACTTTTCCTTTAATATTATCCAGCAGCTTTGCTGCTAAAGGCGATAGTAAAGAATTTAATTTTCCGGCCTCCCCTACCATTATCGTTTTTCCGGAAATAGTATATACTACTGAAAGATTTTCAAAACATTTATTTAAAACATCTTCAATGCTGGCATTAGACACATAGATATCCACTCTTTTTTGTTGAGGAAGTACATCACTATTGTAAATGAATTCATAGCCGGTTTGTTTTCGAATGTCTCTAAACACCTCATCAATTGAAACATTCTTCTTACTGATTGTTATTTTTTGAGAAAAGGCCGTTGCATATAACTGAAAATTGCATAACACCAGCAACAGTAAGGTAATTCTACATTTAAATTTCAGGCAGGAAAAAATACCACCTGCATTTAAGATTGTACCTTTTTTAAAAGATAGATTTGATTGTAAACAGAATCCCATAATAAAAATTAGTTTTGTTTATCTCTGTTTTGAAAAATATATAGTTACTATTTATAAAAAACAACTTTGGCGCCTTCGATGCGTGAATGAATGCCTGCGGTAAATTCAAGCATTTGCAATACAGTTGAAATATTATTTTTTCTTGAAATTATGCCGCTTATATGCTTATCCGGCACATTGTTCTCAAATGAAATATCCACCTGATACCACCTTGATAATTGCTGTCCGATGGTTCGTAGCTCTACATCTGAAAAATCAAAAAGCCCGTTTTTCCATGCCAATACTTGTTCTGTATTTACATTATCAAACACTTTTTCTAATCCATTTTTTTTCAAGCTCAATTGTTCTCCGGGTTTTAAAAGTTGAGTTTTCCCATTGGCATAAACTTTTACAGCCCCCTCTAACAAGGTTGTTTTCATAGCAGCTTCATCAGTATAAGCATTCACATTAAAATGGGTGCCTAATACTTCTACAATTGTATTATTTACACTTACCTTAAAAGGCATTGCCGCATTTTTTGCAATTTCGAAATATCCCTCTCCTGTAAGTTCTACTTTACGATCGTTTCCTTCAAATACTGTCGGAAATTTCAAACTTGATGCAGCATTTAGCCAGACCATACTACCATCAGGCAAAACAACCTGATATTGCCCACCACGCGGAGTAGTAATCGTGTTATACATGATCTCAATGGGCTTTTTATCTGCGGTATCGCCAGATTTATAATAGGAAATCTCGCCGGGATTAAGCTGTACCACATTGGCGCTTCCCTGTTGTGCAAGCATTCCCTTTTTTAGGCTATCCAATTCAATCCTGCTTCCATTTGCCAGCGTAAGAATAGCTCTATTTCCGCCAGGTAATATATCATTTTTCATCACCGTAGCAAATGTCTTGTCTTGAGCTTTTTGCCCTTTTGATTGATTATTAAGTAGAAAATAAAATCCGGCAACAGATATTAATACAAGTATTGCTGCTGCATATTTCCAAAACTTTAATCCAATTAATCTGCCTTTGTAAACAGGCTTACTATTTAGCAAAATAGCCTCCAACTGATCCTTTAACCTTTGGCGTATTGATTCGTCTATTTCGGTCTCTGAAACCTGTGCCGATAGTTGGTCAAATACTAATTGTTTACCCGCTTCATTTCTTTTATCGGCGGCGATCCAACTAACTATCTGATCTACCTCTTCGGGCGAACATTCATTGTTCAATAATTTTTGAAATAAACCCGTAAACTTTTCTTGCTTTTCCAAACGTATCTTTTATTAATGACGATCCTCGAAGAAAAATGGAGGGGTTATATTATTTTTTTTTGCAAAAAAATAGATTTATAAGCGAAAAAATTTTCAAAATCAGGAAAAATATTTACGATTCCGGGAAGCTATTGGGAAGGAGAAATTAATTTGCAAAAGGCAATTTACTCACCTATTAAAGACCTCATCAATGAGTGCAAAGAATGCAATTCCAAAAGCGGTATCCATTCTATTATTAATAAACTGACGAATAGAAGATTTTGCTTTTGACAGGTGCTCCTTTACTGTTAAAGGCGAAATACCCAAATGGCTGCCTGCCTCTTTATACGAGTGGCCGTCAAGGCTGCAAAGCTGGTACACTTTCTTTTGCTGTGGAGGCAATATGTCTAATGCATTTTGTAAAAGTGTTGCATATTCTTTGTCATGCAATGCTTCTTCTATATGGCTGTAATTTTCAGTAGCGGCCGCTTTAAAACGGTTATAAAGATTTCGTTCACGCTTTAATTTCCGGTAGAAATCTATAACTAAATTTTGTGCTATTCGATAAATATAGGCGGCAAAACTATGTTCTATTTGAATACTTTCTCTTTTTTGCCAGATGCGTGTAAATATATCCTGCACAATTTCCTCAGCTACCTGTTCATCCTTTACCATTTTTAAAACATTGGCATACATCTGCACACTATACTGCCGGTGCAATTGACTAAACGCCTCTGCACTACCTGCTTTTAATTGCTCCAGAAGCCCTTGTTCATTATTCATAATTGGGAGAGGCAAAAGAAATTAGTTGGTGGAAAAAGTAAACTTACTGAAAATGTACAAAAGAGCCAAGCAGTGGAATATTTTCCTAAAATAAATTAATATCGCAATTGAAGAAATCTTTATTTTTTGGAGTTGAATAAAATGGTTGCACCACAGCAATATTTTTTATAGTTTTTTTTCGTTTTATCCTGATTCATGTGGCAAAGTAAGTTTCACCTGCGTTAGTGATTGAAGCGCAAATCCTTTTTTATGCGCGAGCCTGCGTGTGTAGCAAAAAAGATTGCAGCGAAAAGCACGGGCCGTAGGCAACGCCCTTAAAAAACCATGTACTAATTCTGATGCTATTTGATGGTTTTAAATATCCTGTTCCACCGTGGGCCATTATCATAACTAAACCATATAAGCGAGGCTTTACCTACTACATGATCCTCTGGCACAAAACCCCAGAAGCGGCTATCCAATGAATTATGACGGTTATCTCCCATCATCCAATAATAATCCATTTTAAAAGTGTAAGATGTGGCTGCCTTTCCGTTAATAAAGTATTGTCCGTTTCTTTCTTCGAACTTATTATTTTCATAAGTGACTATACACCTCTTATACCTTATTACATTATCAGGTGTAAGCGGTATAGAAGCGCCTTTTTTAGGAATCCAGATGGGGCCATAGTCATCTACTGACCAATTGTACGAGGCTACAAACGGAAAAAGATAGGCTCCTTTATCTCTTTCATTTAAAGGTGCAGGCTCTATGCTTTTTATACCGGGCACCATTTTCAGTTGCACTTTCTCCTCATCGCTCATGCTGATGATATACATATTATTCCCTACAAGATATACTTGATTTTTATTTCTATCATCTATATTGTCTTGTATGCCTATGCTATTCAACTGATCGGGGTCTATAGGCCCTGTGGTGGTTACCAGATAGCTGAATTCATGCTCCGGCGGTAGGGGCTGTGCCACACCATCTATATAAATTATTCTGTTTTTTATCTGAAGTGTATCGCCGGCAATAGCAGTGCAGCGTTTTATAAAATTTTCCTGTTTATCTATAGGCCGGGTGATGATAAAATCCCCATATTGATCAAGTGTTCTACGGCGCGCCTCTTCCTCACTTATATGTTCATCGCGCATACGATCCTGAATTACCTGATAATATGTTACCTGTGAGCCATGGTCTGCATCATTGATCAATGTATCGTTTACCGGGAAGTTGAAGACTACTACATCTCTCCTATTTACAGGGTGTGGAAACCAACGAGTATAGGGAATCTTGATCCATTCCACATAAGATTTGGTATTAGTACCTATAATAGTATGGTGCATAAAAGGCAGCGCCAATGGAGTATTAGGAATGCGTGGGCCATAGGCAAATTTGCTCACAAATAAGAAATCGTTTACCAGCAAAGTTTTTTCCATTGATGGTGTAGGTATAGTATAGGCTTCAAAGACAAAGGTGCGGATAAGTGTAGCTGCTACGATAGCAAATACTGCTGCGTCTATCCATTCCCGTATGGCGCCCTTTTTATAATTCTTTACTACAGGAATGCCTGCATATCTTTCGCTATCAGAAAACCCCAGATAGGGGAAATATATAAAAGGAAAAAATACAGTAAGAAAATGGTGCCCTACACCAAAGCGACCAAAGTGCTCTACAAATTTGATATTGATCCAGATGGTTACAAAAAACCCAGCAACAGGTATTAACTGAAGAAAGAACCAGATTTTATTTAATTGCATTTTCTCCACCATACACCAGGTATTCCAAAAAGGAATAAGCGCCTTCCAGGGCGTGATGCCTGCTTTTTTAAACATGCCATAAAGGCCAATAAGTGTGGCAATACAAGCCAATATGAATAGAAGTAAACCTATGCCCATAAAATTTCTTTAATGCGGACAAATGTAATATATAATCAATAGTGTTGAAAAATTAGCAAAAAATTGTTACCATTAGTTTAACAGAGCGAGGGTACTAAGGTTACAAAATCAGGATTGTAATTGGGTTTTAATAATCGCGCTTATTTCTGCTGCCCTATTCATCACCATCATGTGGCCACCGCCCTCAAGTATTTGGGCATTTTTTATATTTTTTGCAGGGAAAATGCGATCACTGCTTCCATGAAGGTGAAAAATATTTTTAGGTATCTGGGTATTTTGCCAGTTAATGATTTGGTGAATGCCCCAGTTGGTATAAAATAAATCTATATTTTTTCTATATTCCCGCACTAGTTCTCTCTGGCCCTCTGTTCTAAGGCCCAGATTATAATTTTCCCAACGTTCTAAAAAAGAATAAGGCCTTATATTAACAAGCTGGTTGAGTTTTGTATAAGATAAAAGCCTTAGAGAGGTAGGGAGCTCCATTCTGGTTTTTACACTTGATAGTAAAATTATTTTAGAAACATTTATCTGTTTGGCTATCTCTATTGCTACCATACCACCAAAAGATACTCCGATTATTACCGGGTCAGGCTGGGTAATTTCTGCACTCATTCGCTCACAATAAGATGCCAGAGATTCTCTCTTCTGTGGTATTTTCCAGTCTATAAAGCTGGGGCTACAATCGCCGAAATCTATATTTTGGAATATTCGCTTATCGGCACCAAAGCCGCTAATGATGTAGGTGGGTCGCATGGGGGTACTTTTTAATACAAAAAAGTGCTAAACCTTAAATGCAAAACATTCATTTCTACATTTATGATACCCTTAAATTAGAAATAATATGAGAATATTAGAAGCTTTTTAATAAAAAAGTGAAAAGGTTCTTCTCTACAAATTTTATTTATTATTTTTGCGCCTCATTTGGATCCCTTCATTGGGATATTCAATAAAAAAACGGCCCCGTAGCTCAACTGAATAGAGTATTTGACTACGGATCAAAAGGTTTCAGGTTTGAATCCTGACGGGGTCACTACAGAGCAAAGAGTTTCGGTATTATATCGGAACTCTTTTTTTTTATTATTGGGAAAAGTATTAGAGTCAAAGCAAGATAGGCATGTTATTGTAGCGAGTGGCCAAAAAAGTTCAGTTATCTTTTACTCAAATTTAGATCATACAAAAAAATTGCTCTGAACCTCTTAGCGTTTTTGCCAACTTCTCATTCATGCCCCATTTGGATTAAGAAACCCAATTTCAATAAATTCAAAGGCTGTAGTTTAGAATTGAATTGAATGGATAGGTATGGTTAAAATTAAAGAGGCTTCACAAAACGAGATAGCTTATTTTCAAGAGAAAATAGATATTATAACTTATACTTTAACTTTATAAACCTTGGCCTGTAAATGTGTGCATTTTGTTGTATGTCGCTCCAGAAGTCCGCTGTTATTGTATTATAACTTATTAATAACTCTCCAGGTTTTGATAAATTAGGATGAGCCTTTGCATTGTAAGTCCATATTCCTTCCTTCCATTCGGGCGTTGTATACAATTCTTTTATTTCTGAAAATGGGCCAACTGGTGTCATGGCTACTCTCATTCCTACTTTATCTGATAATCCCATTACCTGAAAGACTAAAAGTAACCGGCCATCGGCCAATGTAGTCATACTTAGTTCGTTTGAAACCCCGTTGGTAATTGGCCTTAATTCGCTAATATTATCGCTCCATTCAGAGCCATCATAATATTTCCATTTTTTTAAATTTTCAAAATCTATGGGTTTTACTCTTGCTACAACAAGGTTTTTGTCCTTCCCTATGCAACCATAAACATAAACATAGCCATCAGGATTCAATGCTCCTGCCCATTTGGTATTTACAAAAATACCTGCGCCCATATTTCCTTCGCCCAAGGTTGTACTATTTATATGTAGAGACACATCAATCTGGCGGTAATCTGCAAATGGCGGTTTGGTTGCATCTTTTACTGCAATAATAGATACGGAAGGCTCTATAAAATCAAAAACCCCCTCTCCTATTCGTTCTACCTTGTAGCCAAATACATAAAGCGTATTATTTTTTTCTTTATTAATAAAACCATCTCCGAGCCAAAATAATTGTGGCATTTTTGAGGAAGATACCTGCGGAACAAAAATGCTTTCAGCGATACCACTTTTTGTTTTTTTATAATAAAAATGAAAGTTGGCAGTGTCAGGCACGTTTCCTCGCATATAGGCAATCGAATTATTGACCATTATGTTTCCGGGCATCGGCTTCCCATCTTTTACTTCACCTATAAATGTATCACTAAATAAAAATAAAGTAGAATCCTGCTTACCCTTAGTGTATTTATCATTGCCACTAAGAGGCATTGAAAATATTCCATCGCCACCAAACCAACCTGAATTTCGGTAAAAAAGATTGGTCCATTCGGGCGCTGCTTGTACGGTAAAATTAAATACACCGGTATCCTTCTTTTCTAAAAGTAATTTTTGGGCTACTGCATGAGATACAAGAAGGAATAGGCTTGCAGCGGATAGGAACAATTTATTCATTGATTAAATTTTTGAGCTGTTAATCCAATTTGTATTTGCGAATATAAATGATTAATTACTAGTTCAATTGTATAGATCACTACCCAATTCTCCATACCATTTCAGTAATGTTTTAGCAAATAGTTCAAAAAAAAAAATGCCATAAGTCATCAAATAAAAAACAATCAAGCTCTTCGCAAAAAACTTAAAAAATACTTACTAAAGTATAAAATTATTTTTCGAAACCAAGTAAAAATAACCTAACCTCCCATAGGGTTTTACTAAAAATCAACTCATAAAATTCTCCTCTATTTATTTTCAGTAAAATATTTCTAAATAAAATTTGTTTTGTTAAAAAAATCTTCTACTTTTATTATGTCTATATGTATGAACATATAGATACTACTATAAAATGACTGCATTCAAAATAGACCATGATAGTTCAAACCCTCTTCATTCACAGGTTGAGGATTTATTAAGAAAATTAATCGAGAATCCAGAGTACCAGAATGGGAAGTTGCTTCCCAATGAAGTAGATATGGCAAAGCATCTTGGGATATCGCGAAACACTGTAAGGCAGGCTACCAACAAATTAGTGTATGAGAGCCTACTTATTCGTAAGAAAGGCGTAGGAACTAAAGTAGCTAAGAATAATATCTCTACAAAACTGAACAAATGGACCAGTTTTACTCATGAAATGGACGAAAAAGGTGTAGCGTTTAAAGTATATAGTTTAAAAGTCGGTTGGGTAGCAGCAGATAAACGCATATCGGAACTTTTTGGGATTCCACATAAAACAAAAGTTTTAAAATTAGAACGCATACGAGGAATTCATTCAGGACCAATCGTATATTTTATATCCTATTTTCATCCAAGAGTTGAATTGACAGGTAAAGAAGATTTCTCAAAGCCTCTTTACGAAATGTTGGAAAAGGAATATCACTCAGTAGCCTCAATTTCAAAGGAAGGCATTAGCGCAATACTCGCTGATCATGAGCTTTCACTGAAGTTGAATATTAAAGAAGGTGATCCTGTCTTATTCAGAAAAAGAATTGTTTGTGATCCGGGAGACAGGCCAATAGAATATAATTTAGGATACTATCGTGCAGACAGTTTTACTTATACCATAGATATAGAAAGAGGATAAAATATAGGCCACCTATATTAAAACATATAGATATTTTTTGACTGCTAGTATATGTATGAACATTTGAACATTTAAAATGAAAAAAACTCTTAATCAACTTTTATGAGAAATTATCAACGATTGCTTTCAGTGCTGCTACTAATAGCCTCCATTCAGTTTTGCCCTCGCCATGCCAAGGCTGGCAATCATTACAAAAATCTCAATATTGCTGATAAGCAAATTGCAGGCCAAGTAACATCCGAAAATGGCGCGCCACTGCCTAATGTAAATGTGGTGGTTAAAGAAACCGGTAAGGGAACTGTTACCGATGCTAATGGCAATTTTTCCATTGAGATTCCCGAGCACGGTGCTACCCTTGTATTTACATCAGTAGGATATATAGCAAAGGAAATAATAGTAAAAGATAAAAAAAATATTAGTGTTTCTCTTGCTGAGTTAAATAAAGAATTAAACGAAGTTATTGTAATCGGGTACGGAACTGCAAAAAAGAGTGACCTCACTGGCTCCGTGGCTTCCATAAAATCGGAAGACCTTAAAAGAGCACAAGTTACATCATTCGACCAGGCTTTGCAGGGGCGTGCAGCAGGTGTACAGGTGACGCAACTGTCTGGGAAACCCGGGGCAGAAACTTCCATCAGAATTAGGGGCACCAGTTCTATCAATGCAGGGAACGAGCCATTATATGTAATAGATGGAATGCTGGTCAGCAGTGATGGCGGTGATATAAGTACGGGTGTAACGCGTGGCCCAAGAATTGGGGCATTGTCATCTATCAATCCCAATGATATTGAATCTATCGAAATATTAAAAGATGCATCTGCTACTGCCATCTATGGTTCTAGAGGTGCCAATGGAGTTGTGCTCATTACTACTAAAAGAGGTAAGGCAGGCAAAGGATCTGTCAATTTTGAAACTTATTATGGAGTGCAACAAATATCGCATAAAGTAGATGTACTGGATGCAGAACAATTTGCCAATCTTGTAAATGATGCCAAGCTAAATGCCAATGCAACTCCTCTATATGTGAATCCCAAAAATTTAGGAAAGGGAACAGACTGGCAAGATCAGTTGTTCAGAACAGCCCCAATAGGAAGTTATCAGTTATCCTTTTCGGGCGGAGATGAAAAAACAAAGTATGCCTTGTCTGGTGGCTATTTTGATCAAAAAGGAATTATACTCAATTCAGATTTTAAAAGGTACTCTTTCAGAACAAACTTAGATCGTGAGGTAACAAAAAGACTTGCGGTAGGCACCAGTATTTCCTACTCAAGGGTGGCTTCTACAGGCGTATTGACAAACGCTGGAACGATTGTGCCGGGGGTTACTACATCTGCACTTTTGTTCAATCCCATCTTGCCGGTATTTGATTCTACAGTAAAAGGTGGATATACTTATGAAAACGATAGAGGGAAAATATTGGGCAACCCTATTGCAGAAGCAAAAGAATATAATTCTTTCAGCACCATTGCAAGGCTTATAGGTAATGTTTACGGAAAGTATAAAATAACGGAAGGCCTTGAATTTAAAACAAGTTTTGGCGTTGATCAATACACCTCTAAAGAAAGTGCCTTCGGTCCCAATTTTTTGAAAAGAACTGAAGCAAGTAAAGGCGAGGCCTCTATAGGAGACGTAAATGGATTAACCTGGTTAAATGAAAATACCTTAACCCTTAATACAAAGGTTAGAGATGATGACCATCTAAATATATTAGCCGGATACACCGTTCAGAAGTTTAATAATGAAAGTATGTTCATGTACGCTTTTGATTTCCCTGACAACCGCACAGGCTATCATAATATAGCGGCAGGCCTGAATCCTCAAAAGCCATTTAATAGTGAATCTCAATGGACGCTTATCTCTTATCTGGGAAGAGTAAATTACTCTTTACAAAATAAATACCTGTTTACATTAACAGGCCGCATTGATGGCTCATCAAAATTTGCAGATGGGAAAAAATATGGATTTTTTCCATCCGGAGCTTTTGCCTGGAAAATATCGGACGAAAATTTCATGAAAGATGTAAAATCGGTTTCAGACCTAAAACTTCGTGTGAGCTATGGTGTTATAGGCAATCAGAACATTGCACCTTATCAATCTCTGGCTCTTGTAGGCCCTTATAGCGAAGGCGTATTTAACGGGACAGAAGTATATACCGGCAGGGAGCCACTTACTTATGTAAACAAGAATTTGAAATGGGAAAGTACTCGGCAATTTGATATTGGTATTGATGCAGCCTTCTTTAATAATCGCCTATCTCTTACCGCAGATTATTATCAAAAGAAAACCTATGACCTTTTGTTGTCCTCACCCATTCCTTTTACATCAGGATTTAGCTCTACCTTATTAAATATTGGCAATATCATGAATAAAGGATTTGATTTTGATATACGGTCAGTAAATACAACCGGCGCTTTAAAATGGAATACAACTTTAAATATTTCTATTAACAGAAATGAAGTAACGAATTTGGCAAATGGCAATACAGATATCTTATTATCCGGAAGTTTATTACGTGTAGGACAACCAGTAGGAACATTTTACGGATATATTTTCGATGGCATATTTCAATCAGATGCTGAGATATTAAATAGTGCTGTGATGAAGGGGCAGGAAGCCACATCCTCTAATCCGGCTTCCAGAGCAAAACCTGGCGATAGAAAATACCGTAACCTGAATGGCGATAATGTTATAGATGAAAAAGACAGAACAATTATTGGAAGTGCACAGCCTGATTTCACTTGGGGACTAAATAATACTTTTTCATATAAAAATATTGATCTAAGCTTTTTCTTTCAGGGCTCTCAGGGAAATAAAATGGCCAACCTCAATTCATTTGACCTGCTAAACTTTAATGGCCAAGCCAATGTATTGAAAGAAGCAGGCCTAAACAGGTGGACACCCAATAATCGAAGTAATCAATACCCCAGAGCGTTATCAGCAGGCAGTCTTGATCAAGGAGTATTTTCTTCTGCAATCGTGGAAGATGCTTCATATATCAGGCTAAAGAATGTAACATTAGCTTATAATCTACCAAAGAATATAACTAAACATTCCCAGCTGAATAACATAAGAATATATGCAAGTGCCACCAATCTGTGGACTATTACCAAATACAAAGGTTATGATCCAGAAGCCAATACTTATGGACAAAACAGTTTTGTAGTTGGCTATGATCTTGGTGGTTACCCAATGGCCAAAACCTATATTCTGGGTATTAATATCGGTTTCTGATTTTATTAAATACTGCAACTATCTAAATAAATAATTATGATTTTACATTCAAAATATATAAGAACAGCAGCCATTCTGCTTCTTGCTGCCTTCATACTTCCATCCTGTAAAAAATTTTTAGAGGAAGATCCTAAAGGGTTAGTTTCTGTTTCTAATTTTTATAAAACACAGGAAGATGCCATTGCAGCTGTAAATGCAATTTATGGGTACCTTAATTCTACAAGTACCGGATCTACTGCGGGTGTTTATCATAGCACTTTTTGGGTTATTGCTGGCTTATCTTCAGATGAAATGCTGAATAACCAGTTAGGCTCACCCGACTTAGACCAACTAGCAACATTCACACAGGGACCTCAGAATAACTCTTTACTGGAAACATGGCAAATGCATTACAAAACAATCACAATAGCCAATATTGCTATAGAGCGAATTCCTGGTATTGATATGGATGCAACCTTGAGAACAAGGTTGATAAATGAAGCAAAATTTTTAAGAGGGCTTATGTACTTTGATCTGGTAAGAATGTTTGGCGATGTACCCCTGCTTACAAAAGAAGTAGAAGCCTTAAAGCCTTCTCGCGGGGCGGCTACAGATGTATATAATCTTATAATAAATGACCTAACTGCGGCCGAGGCTTTACCACCAGACTATCCTGTAGGAAATGGTAAGGGAAGGGCTACATCTGGCGCTGCCAAATCATTACTGGCTAAGGTTTATCTTACTATGAAAAATTATGACAAAGCCGCATCCAAAGCTCTGGAAGTAATTAATTCCAATAAGTACCAGCTTTGGGATGATTTTGGAGATGTATTTAAACTATCCAGCAGAAATGGAAAAGAGGCTATTTTTTCTGTTGGGTTTGGTGATGGTGGTGGGGCTATTTCATTTTGGGAGGTTGGGCAGTTCAATGTGCGCCTTTTGCCTTCTGCTCTAAGTGAGGAGGGGGTTGAAAACGCACAAGGCTGGCAAATACCTACATTACAATTGTATAACTCTTATGAAGCCGGCGACAGAAGAAGATCAGTAACTTTTGTAACTCAAGTACATAATAAGAACGGAACAATAACTGATATAAGACCCTACATTCAAAAGTATTGGGACAGAGTGGCTGAACCAAAAGCAAATGGCTCATCTAATGATTATCCTGTGATCAGATATGCTGATGTACTGCTGATTTACGCAGAGGCCTCCAACGAATTAAATCATCCTGACATAGCTCTTCAATATATTAATAAAATAAGAAAACGAGCTCGCTTCGATGGCACTGTCTATCAGAATGTACTCCCTGATTATGTAGGATTATCAAAAGAGGATATAAGGGCTGCTATATTAAAGGAAAGAAGATTCGAATTTGTTGCAGAAGGCCAAAGATGGTTTGACCTTGTACGCACAGGAACCTTGCAGACTCTGGTTCCTATTGCTAAGCCAGGTGTGGTACCACAAGCTAAACATTATGTATTTCCGATACCACAACGCGAAAGAGATTTAAATGAAAATCTCAGCCAGAACAACGGGTATTGAGTCTAAATGCTAACAAATGATGAAAGGTGGATATTAAAATGTCCGGAAAAAATTTTCGGTGTAGTATCCTTATTAGCACCTATGCACTCAGACTGGCAAAAGGGCCAACCTTGTTATGAAGGATTGCCTAAAATAAATAAAAAGAAATATTCATTTATAAATAGCTGTTTTGAAAAAATCGAATTTTGACAAATTTCCTGAAATAAAAATAGAAGGGTATTCATGTACCACAGGCTGGGATAGTATAGCCGAAAAAATATTAGCTACTATCAATTTATCTAAAAAAGAAAGGCACCTTATCACCGTTGAATGTTATCATGGAGTGTACACTAATGAAATAATAGACAACTTAAAAACCCTTGATGAAGTAACCAAAGTAATTGATTCAAAAGAAGCCCTCCTTTCGCCTGAAGAAATTAATAACTTGGTTCAGCAATATGTTACTGACGATCCTGTTTTTGGATTTATGTCACCCTTAATGCTCAAAGATTTTTTTGATCTAAAAAAAATAGCAGCCTTACAGGAAGAAATTTCATCACACAAATACGGAACTACAATTGTCATAGGTGTAGGTGCTTCATTAATCGCCCCACAGACAGATCTAAATATTTATGCCGACATGCCGCGGTGGGAAATACAATTAAGATTCAGGGATGATAAGGTAGGTAATTTAGGGGCGGAAAATAAGAGGGCAGAATTTTCCTATTTATATAAAAGGGCGTTTTTTGTAGATTGGAGAGTATGTGACAGACATAAGAAAATCACAATGCCCTTCAGTGATTTTATTCTTGATACCACCATTCCTGAGCAGCCCAAAATGGTAAGCGGCAAAGCCATCAAGGAAGCACTACAAAAAACTACTACGCGCCCCTTCAGGGTGGTACCATTTTTTGACCCCGGTCCATGGGGCGGACAATGGTTAAAAGAAGTTTGCGATCTTGACCGAAGTAAACAAAATTTTGCCTGGGGCTTCGATTGTGTTCCGGAAGAAAACAGTTTGTTATTTCGCTTCGATAACTGCTCTTTTGAAATCCCCGCTATTGATCTTGTTTTTAGTCAACCAAAAGAACTTTTAGGCACAGCCGTTTATGAAGCATTTGGGGATGAATTCCCTATTAGGTTTGATTTTTTAGACACAATGGGTGGTGGCAATTTAAGCCTGCAAGTACATCCATTACTTGAATATATAAGAGAGCATTTTGGAATGGCCTATACTCAAGATGAGAGTTATTATTTTATAGAGGCTGCTGAGGATGCTCAAGTTTATCTAGGATTGAAAGAAGAGGTCAACCAGGAGAAAATGATAACCCAACTTCAATCAGCACAGGATGGAGGCGAAGATTTTAATGCAGATCAGTTTGTTGAAAAATGGCCTGTAAAAAAACATGACCACGTACTTATACCTGCTGGAACCGTACATTGTTCTGGTGCCAACAGCATGGTACTTGAAATTAGTGCTACACCCTACATTTTCACTTTTAAACTTTGGGATTGGGGGCAGCTAGGGCTTGATGGAAAGCCTCGCCCCATATCGTTGCATCATGGAAAAAATGTAATTCAATGGAACAGGACTACCCAATGGACAAAAGAAAATATATTAAACCGTGTAACGCAGGTAGCAGAAGGCGATGGCTGGCGTGAAGAAAGTACTGGGCTTGATGCAAAATCTTTTATAGAAACCAGGCGGCATTGGTTTACGGGATCTGTTCCGCACAATACGAATGGAGTTTTTAATATTTTAAACCTTGTAGATGGCATTGAAGTTATTGTCGAAAGTCCATCACATGCATTTGAGCCATTTATTATTCATTATGCAGAAACATTCATAGTACCGGCAATAGTAGGCGCATACACGATTACACCTTATGGTGAAAGTGCGGGTAAAGAATGTGTAACTATTAAAGCCTTTGTAAGGATACAAAATCTAATTAATTACCAACAAAACTAATTCTGTGGAAAAGCAGCCCAAAAAAAGTTATATATATAAAATCACCATTGTAGCAGCGGTGGGCGGTTTATTATTTGGATACGACACCGCAGTTGTTGCCGGTGCTATCGGGTTCATTCAAAAGAAATTTGACCTTTCTGCTGCAATGATGGGCTGGATTGCCTCATGTGCACTTATTGGATGCATTGCTGGTGCTATGTTTTCAGGATATCTGAGTGATAGGTTTGGCCGTAAGAAAGTGTTGATTCTATCTGCAATCCTTTTTGCCGTTTCTTCACTTGGCACTTCAGTTCCGCACGATCTTACCTTTTTTGTAATCTTTAGAATAATAGGCGGGTTGGGAATTGGAATAGCATCTATGATCTCACCTATGTACATTACAGAATGCTCGCCTGCAGATATTCGTGGACGCCTTGTTTCAATAAATCAACTTGGAATTGTAACTGGCATTTTGCTTATTTATTTTGTAAATGCAGGTATCGCAGGTCTTTATGATGAAGCATGGAATGTAAATACAGGATGGAGATGGATGTTTGGTTCTGGGCTTTTCCCTTCAATCATTTTTTTTATACTTCTCATGTTTGTACCCGAAAGTCCAAGATGGTTGGCTCAGGTAGGCAGAAACGATGAGGCTGCAAAAATTCTTGAAAAAATAAACGGAACTACAAAAGCGCAGGAAGAATTAAAACAAATAAAAAAATCATTAAATACAGAAACAGGATCTTTTTTAGAGCTTTTCAAACCTGGCCTTAGAACAGCATTAATTATTGGAATTATACTTTCTATTCTTTCTCAGATTACAGGAATAAATGCCATCATGTATTACGCGCCAGAAATATTTAAATCTACCGGTGATGGCTCCGGATCCGCATTATTTCAAACAATTTTAGTGGGTGTAGTGAATCTATTGTTTACATTGGTAGCTATAAAATATGTAGATAAAGCCGGAAGGAAAGGCCTTTTACTGGCAGGTTCCTTCGGAATGGCTATCTGCCTTGCTATCGTGGGTTTTGCTTTTTATTTTGAGGCAGTAAGAGGGTATATCGTTCTTATTGCTATTCTATCCTACATTGCTTGTTTCGCCTTATCGTTAGGGCCATTAACGTTTGTAGTAATTGCAGAAATATTTCCAAACAGAGCGCGAGGGCGAGCCATGTCTATTTGTTTATTTTTTCTTTGGACTACGGTGTACTGTGTTTCACAGTTTTTCCCAATGTTGTTAGAATCTATAGGAAGTGCCTACACATTTTGGATTTTTATGACTATGTCAATAATTGCATTTGTGTTCGTCTGGAAGATAGTACCAGAGACCAAAGGAAAAACTTTAGAAGAGATAGAAAAGACATGGCATAACCCTGCATCCCGGAATTTGGAATTATAAAAACATAAAATCAACCCGAATATTAACTAATATAATTTTTTGAAAATGAAAAAAACATACTATTTAATGACCTTGTTTGCAATCACTGCAATCGTCATTTTCAATTCCTGTCAAAAGGTGAATAAGATAGACGCCAATCAACCAAAGATTGTACTATCAATGGATAAATTTTTAGGGAAATCCGGGCAGAAGCTAACGTTTACCGTATCAGTGTCTGCACCAAATGGTATCTCATCCTTGACCATAACCAAAGGTGTAAATCTCAAAACCGATAGCAGCTTTGGCACAAATGGGCAAATGAAAGTTACAGCCTCTGGGAATAGCCTGGTTTATGTATTTCAATACATTCTTGATCCTGGTGAAGTAGATAAGCTTGTCGGATTTAACTTCCGCGTTGTAGATAATATGGGCCTTGCTGCCGAGAAAGATTTTACATTGAATACAACTGTATCGGGCGCCCAACTTATTTATTCTTATCGCTGGAACCTTAAATCAAAAATATGGCAAAAAAACCCGCCAGAAGAAAACATTCAGCAATGTGAAAAAGATGACTCTTATCTCTTCAACAGAGACAGCACTATGTCTATAAATTATGGTCAATCCGCCTGCACATTTGATGGTTTTAATGTTTATACAAAATGGACACTTTCGCCAGACGAAAAAGAACTGACTATTACTTATAATTCCGTATTTGACCCTTCTAAAATAACCAAGGAAAAATACAAGATATCCACCCTTACAAAAGATAAGCTCATAATGAGTATAACTTATGATTTGAGTGCATTTGGTTTGACTGATCATGAATTATTTGTCTTTACTTATGAATCATCTCCAAGATAAAAAGGATTGCAGTTTTTAAAATATATCTGTGTGTCTTAAAAATTTAAAATGAAACCGTCTTCTATTTTTTTCCCTTGCCTGGTAATTGGATTACTGCTTGCGGCGGTTTCATGCAAAAAAGAAAATAAAGGAACTGACACCACCACTGGTCCTGTTATTATTGATACCATTCCGGCAGAATTAACTAATCTCAAGTACACAGTAGAATCAGCACCAGCCTGGACCCAATTGTTTCTCCGAAATTCCGGCTGGGTAGGTGGTGATGGCATTTTTTCAATTCCTCTAAATGGTGTGGACTCTATAGGTGGTAGCAAAACTGATAAGACGTTATTACTTTTTAGTGATACACAAATAGGAGAAATACAAAATGGAGTTTTGTTGCCAGGGTGGTCTATAATCAATAATTCTGTAGCAGTTATAAATGGCAATGAGCCATTACCAGACAAGATCAGTTTCTATTGGAATAAAGATGCCAACAATAAACCACTCTCCGTCTTTATACCAGCATCGCCTCTTGCCATGCAAGGAGATTATTTCTGGCTTGGTGATGGCTTTGTAAATCAGGCGTTGCAAAACGATATTTTTATTATGAGTTATAAGATCAGGAAAGTGAATACCAGCTTTGGTTTTGCCGTAGGTGGCAGCTCTATTATCACTATACCATCTGGTAGTAATCCGCCTTTTAAGAATGCAATACAAACAGATGCGCCATTATTTGTAGAAGGCGATAAAATAGATAATGGATATGCATTTGGTGCAGGCATTTTTGTAAATACGGCAAAAGCAGGCGCTCCCCACCCGGATGGGTACATCTACGTATATGGGGTAAAAAATTTACCTGAACTTTTAAATAAAGGATTAATGGTAGGAAGGGTAAAACCTGAAGATTTTAAGGATTTTTCTAAATGGCGTTTTTGGGATGGAAAAGAATGGTCTATCAATATTAACAACATTAAAAATGCGGCAGTAATAACAGATCGGGTTTCAGATGAATTAAGTATTACACCATTATCCGATGGCCGCTATGTACTAATCTTTCAAGCCGATGTATGGGGCTCTGTAGCTGCAAGGCTTTCTACTACGCCTATTGGCCCTTTTGGCCCAGTAATCAAATTATGGGATTGCAAAGAGGCATTGACAGGCAAAGACTATTTTGCTTACAATGCCAAAGCTCATCCCAACTTATCAAAACCAGGCGAGCTTTTGATAAGTTTTAATTTGAATTCGTTTAACTTTTTTAAGGATATATTATCTGATCCCAATTTATACCGGCCCAGATTTATAAAATTAAAATTTTTGTAATAGAATAATGAACAACTAAATGATGTGTACACTTAAAACCAGCTAAATATAATTCTTCAATTAAAAAATTGATTTTATAATGTTTAAAGCCTTCACTCTTGTTTTACTGATTTTTGTAGGAGCCTGTTCAGAAAATAAATCAACTGCCACAACTGATTCAGGAAGGCAAAATACAGATTTAACCAAATTAAATTTTACAGTTGAAGAAGCGCCAGAATGGTCTAATATTTTTAATCGCACTTCCGGATGGTTTGGCGGAGATGGCATTTTTTCGATACCTCAGATTGGTGCAAATAAGCAAACAGATAGTTCAGAAACAGTATTGCTATTCAGCGATACCATGATTGGCGAAATCGAAAACGACAAGCCAAAGCCCGGATATGTAATGATACACAATTCTATCGCTACCCTTCACGGAACCGAACCTATCGGAAAAAATATAGAATTCAGTTGGGCGAAGAATTTAAAAGGGGCACCCGAATCAATTTTTATTCCAAAAACTCCAGCTTCTCAAGCTGGAGAATATTATTGGCTGGGCGATGGATTTGTAAATCAGGAAATAAATGACCAAACCTACATTTTTGGTTATAGAATAAGAGATGTGAAGGGCTCAAGCGGCTTTAATTTCGAGCACATGGGAAGCACTTTCATCATTATTCCCAAGGGATGCAAGCCTCCATATAAAGACCAAAAGCAAATAGATATTCCATTTTTTGCATTAGGAAAAAATGAGGGAGAAACAATGTCTTTTGGTAGTGGCATTTTTGTAAATACGGCAAAAGCGAATACTCCTAACCCAGATGGCTATGTATATGTATATGGAGTAAGAGGAACGGAAAAAAATCTTGTTGTAGCAAGAGTGCTTCCCAAAGATTTTGAAAAATTTGATAAATGGAAATTTTGGGATGGCAACAATTGGGAGGCTGATATGAATCAGGTTGCCAATATTACCAACCACGTTTCTAATGAATTAAGTGTAACTCCTCTCCCCGATGGGCGTTATGCTTTATTTTTTCAGGTAGATGGGATAAAACCCATGATAGGATTGCGTATTGGAAGCAGCCCCGCAGGCCCATTTGGGCCCATCATCAATGTGTATGATTGTAGAAAGGCACTGACTGCAAAAAAGTTTTTTACCTATAATGCAAAAGCTCATCCTGCGCTTTCAAAACCAGGCGAAATTCTAATAAGCTACAATGTAAACTCTTTTGATTTTCAGAATGACATAAAAGTTTATCCCAATCTGTACAGGCCGAGGTTCATCAGGGTAAAATTGCTATAAGAATTGAATTTATTAATTTTTTATAAAAAAAAATCTCATTGTATCATTTATAATCTGGATTAAATACTACAAAATTCAAATAAACATTAAGCCATGAAAATAATTAAAATTACAAACCCAAGCATTTTATTCGATTCGCAAAAGTTAGAACCACACAACTGTATTGTGCATAAAAAAATATCCTTTGAGAATACTTTCAAATATTACAAAAACAAAGATCATTAGTCAAATTTTATTTTCATTCTCCCTAATACTTTAATTATTCCATTCAAAATTTTCTATCAAAACAAAAACTTTACATCATGAAAAAATTATTCACTTTTCTCGTTTTATTCGGCGTTTGTAGCAGTTCATTCGCGTTTCTCACACAGAGCAACTGGCGCTGGCGTAATAACAATGGCACCGAAACCAGTGCCACCTGGAAGGCCGCGCAAAATGAAGCTATTACCTACAATACCATTAGCGAAGTTTTAAGGCTAAGGTTGGAAATATATAATACAAATAGCGATCCTACAGCCGTTGAAGATTCCTTACAATATACTACCACTCCCGCTGTTAGCACTTCATGGATAAATATCCTTGCTAAGGACGAAACCAGAGCTTTCATTTTAGCGGGCGCAGAGAGTACAGTCTCTCAAAATACCCCCACTACTACACAAATAACAGGCAATAGTTATGCTTTTGTTCCAGGTAAAATGATGGCTGATAGTACTGTTCTAAAATTAATTACACTGCCTGCCTCAAATCGTAGTGAATTTGAATGGGCTATTAAGGGTACAGCACAAATCCTTCCCAACACTACCTATTATTTTCGGCAATGGGGCGCCACTGCTAACGGACTTCCGCCGGGTGTCACCTACCCTTCTTTAACTACCGCCAATGGACTACCAATAAAGCTGAGCTATTTTACAGTAGGCAAAGAAGGGTCAAGAGTTAAACTGGAATGGTCCACATTATCTGAGCAAAACAATGATAGATTCGAAGTTGAAAAAAGCAATAACAGTCAGGACTGGAATACCATTGCAACGGTGCCGGGACATGGGAGCTCCAGCCAAGTTCACAACTATACTATCTATGATGAAAATCCTTTAAATGGTATTAACTATTACCGTCTGAAACAATATGATTTTGATAGCCATATATTCTTGTCAGAAATTAAATCTTTAAAATTTGATGGAGTAGCAGGGCTCATAATTACTGTATCGCCTAACCCTGCAAAAGATGGTATCAATTTTAAATTAAATAAATCATTTCTCTCTACTGTTACAGCAGTACTAAATGATGCGAATGGCAAAATTATTTATACAGAAACATTTAGGAATCTTCAGGCAAATACAAACACCAGATTAAACCTCAATCAAAAACCTTCTCCCGGTTTGTATGTTTTAAAGCTACAGGGCCAAGGAATTTCAGAAACTATTAAAGTAGTAGTACAATAAAAAGAACTCTAATAATTAATAATGGAAAAGCATCTCTCAGTTAGAATGCTTTTCCATTATTTTAATCAGTTGATCCATTTTTATGATGGAAAAAAAAATTAAATATTGGAAGTTTGGAATGCTGGCTTCCGGCCTTCTTGGGTTTATTGCAATCTGTCAAATTAACTTTTTTGTTAGCTGGATATTTTATATCCCATTGTTTATTTCTATTAATAAAGCCACGCCAAAAATAGCATTTAAGAAAGGGGGTTTATATGGATTGACATTTTCATGCTTTGCCTTCTATTGGATGATACCTGGTGCAGAACGCTTTACAGGCCAAAGTATGCTTTATGGAATAGGTGCCTTCTTAATATCGCTAATATTTATTTCGCTCTTCTATAGTTTACTCCTTTATTGTTTTTCAGTATTAAAAAAATCAGAAAAGCAATTTAGATCTGTTATCATTAATGGGTGCCTGATAGCTACAATCTTTTGCATTGGTGAGGCCATCTTAATGAAAGTATCTATTGGATTCCCCTGGATGGATATTCATTCCGGAAGTGGGCTGGCAGCAAATCTGTATAGCATTCAGGCCGTGGCATTTTTAGGCATTCACGCGCTCACTTTTGTAGTGGTATTTGTAAACTATATTGCTGCCTACTATATTTTAAACCGGATGTATTTTAAACTATATGTCCCACTCATTTATATTATTAGTTTTTTAACAGTAGGCTACATTCTAAATAATGAATTTAACAATCGCAAATCGTCGGATAAACCTATCAAAATTGCTGTACTTGCTGAAAATATAATTCCAGATATAAAATGGGATGATTACAATGGAAACATGTTAGTGCAAAGACTGCTCGATCTGAATAAAATAGCGGCCAAATTAAAACCAGACATGATCCTCTGGTCGGAGTCTGCCATCCCCTGGACCTATAGCAAAAATGATGATTTGGTAAAAGAAGTCCTTACTATAACCAATCCTGCTCAGGCCACACATATCATGGGCATCAATACAGCCTACACAAATAATCAAGTATATAATTCTGCTTATTGTATTTTACCCGATGGAAGCGTGACAAGCCGGTATGATAAACAATACCTATTAGCCTTAATTGAAAAACCAATTAATGGTCTAATAATGCCCTTTTTATCAAGTAAAGGATTTATCGCCAGAGATGATAAAGCAAAATCGGCCCCTCTTAATACACCCTATGGTAAAGCTGGCATATTAATATGCAACGAAGCGGCAGTTCCCTTGGCTGCCTCCAAAATGGTGAGGCAAGGTGCAGCATTTCTTCTTAATATGAGCAATGATGGATGGTTTAATGATACTTACATTGTACGTCTTCATTTCTATTATGCAAGGCTTCGTGCAGTTGAATCCAGAAAAGACCTGGTTATCAATTGCAACAATGGATATTCAGGATTAATAAAAGCTTCAGGTGAAATAAAGGAACAAATGAGGAGCGAAGATCCATTTGTAAAAATGGTTTCAATAGCACCCAATAATATAATTAGTTTGGCTTCAGACTTTCCCGATTTGTTTATTTATTGTTGTGTTGCTTATCTTTTTCTGTTTATAATATTTACAAAAAATCCATTTAATTATTTTAAAATGGATAAAATAAAAAAGTAAACCATAAAATGGATATACATAAGAAAATAGCGATATCTCTGTTAATCACATTTACATCAATAACAGTCAAAGCAACCCTCAGGCTACCGGTTATATTTCAAAGCAACATGGTTTTGCAGCGCGATAAACCTGC
>JAFDXH010000164.1 GCA_018268075.1 Bacteroidota bacterium
ACAGATATAATATGCGATCAAACAGGTATATGTCACCTTTGCTGACATAATATTTTAAGATATTTATTAAATTTTTACGCTCTTGTCTCATTATACTGGCAGGAGCCTTTTATTTTACAAAACATTTACATAAATCGCGGTTTTTGAACACTTCCATATATTTATGACTGAGCCAAAATGGGTTACTCATATTTATCTACTGTAACTCGGCTTTTTATAACCCACACTATTAAGCTTCCCAATAAGCTTATTTCTGCAAATTAAATTTAAGGAGAAAAACAAAATGAGTAAAAACAAAGACTTATTCAAAGAGGCTATCGCTGACGCTAAGGCGGTTCGCGAAGCAGCGTTGCAAAACGCTAAAATTGCTCTTGAAGAAGCTTTAACTCCAAAACTTCAATCTATGATTTCTGCAAAATTGCAAGAAATAGAGGAAGAAGGAGAGTTAGAGGAAGTTGACTCTAGCGAATTAGACAATTACGATGGAGCTGACAAAATTCAACAAAAAGCAAAACATGCTTCTCAAACAGAAGACATGAAAGAAAACGAAGAAGAACTAGAAGAAGACTTCGATTTATCTGCTATTTTAGCTGAGTTAGAAAAAGAAGAAGAATTAGAAGAAGCTAAGAAAAAAAGTAAAAACAAAGACGAAGAAGAATTAGAAGAAGCTAAGAAAAAAGAAGAAAAAGAAGAAGAAAATGGAAAAGAGGAGGTTGAAGAAGATGACGAAAAAATTGTTGATTTATCAATTGAAGAATTAAAAGACCTCATCAAAGACATTATTCACTCTGAACTAGAATCTGAAGACATTAACACACACCCCGACGAAAATGAAAAATTACCAAGCGATGAACCCTTAGGTGATGAACCAGATGATAACGTCGATCTAGGTAATGAAGAAGGAATACAAAAAGGGGATGAAGAAGAAGTTGATTTAGAAGAACTATTAGCGGAATTAGATGCACTAAATGGTGGAGATAGCGAAAAAGAATTAGAAGAAGCTATATCTATTAAAGGTGGTAAGAATGCTAAACCAGGTAATGCTAATGCAATAAATGGTAAGCTAGGATATAAAGAAGTTGATAAGAAAAAAGTACACAAAGATCACGAAGAAGAATTAGAAGAAGCATTATCTACTATTAAAACCCTTCGTAATGAATTAAATGAAACTAACTTATTAAATGCTAAGTTATTATATGTTAATAAAATTTTCAAAGCTAAAAATTTATCTGAATCACAAAAATTAAAAGTAATTGCTTCTTTCGATAAAGCAACTACTCCGGCTCAAGCTAAAGAATTATTCGAATCAATTCAGAGCAGCAGTTTTGGTAGCAAAAAATCAATTGTTAAGGAATCTTTAGGATTTGCTTCAAAAGCAATTGGTAATGCTCCTAAAAAACAAATTATCGACAGCAACGATCAGTTTGCTCGTTGGGCTAAATTAGCAAACATAAAATAAACCAATAAAAAACAAAATTCATTCAAAATGAACGTACAACAATTATTAGAAAGCTCTAACCAATTTAAAGTAGCACAAGACGATGCAGCTCGTCTAGCTTCTAAATGGGAAAAATCAGGCCTTTTAAAAGGTTTGAAAGAGCAAGACCGCAACACAGTAGCTGTGTTGTTAGAGAGTCAAGCAAAACAAGTAATAGTTGAAGGTGCCAACGTAACTGGAGGTACATCTTCAATGAATGGTGGTGGATACAACTCAGAAAACTGGGCTGGTGTAGCATTACCTTTAGTTCGCCGTGTATTCGGTGAAATAGCTGCAAAAGAATTTGTTAGTGTACAACCTATGAACTTACCTTCAGGTCTTGTATTCTATTTAGATTTCAAATACGGAACTACAAGTGCTCCTTTTACTGCAGGTCAATCAATGTATGGTGCTGACCCAGCTAGTAATGTAACTGTAACTGATCCTTCAGTTTCTGGTTCATTATATGGTGCTGGTCGTTTTGGTTATTCAATCAACAATGCTGTTGCAACCGTAACTGCAACTTCAGGCTCTACAAGTTGGGCAACTTTCAACAACGATGACAATTATAGTTCATCATTCTCAAATTACAAAACATTAACAGTAACTTTACCATCAGGTGCCGATTTAAATGGCGTTCGTGGTTTCACACTTACTTCAGGTTCAATAGGTGTTACTGATAATTTACAAGCGTTTACTTCAACTAATGGTACAACTGTTACTTTCGTAGTAACTGGTTCTAAAGTTGCTGGAGCCTCTAACGCAGGTGCTGTTTTAAATTATGAAAAACAACCAACCTCAGATCAAAGAGGTGATTTTGAAGACACTGCATTCAATGTAGGTACTCCAGGTATCTCTATTCCAGAAGTACAAGTTCAATTAAAATCTGAAGCTATAGTTGCTAAAACTCGTAAGTTAAAAGCACAATGGACTCCAGAATTTGCTCAAGATTTGAACGCTTATCATAGCGTAGATGCTGAAGCTGAATTAACTGGTATCCTATCTCAATACATTTCTATGGAAATTGATTTAGAGATCCTAGATATGTTAATTCAAAACGCTTACACAGTTGATTACTGGTCAGCAGTTAACAACCAAGCTGTAAACGTAACTGGTGTTGTTAATAGTAACTTAGGTTATTTCAATACTCAAGGTGGTTGGTTCCAAACTTTAGGTACTAAATTACAAAAAGTTTCTAACAAAATTCACCAATTAACAATGAGAGGTGGTGCAAATTTCATGGTTGTATCCCCAACAATAGCTACTATCATTGAATCAATCCCAGGATTTGCTTCAGACAGTGATGGTGATAAAATGGAATTCAACTTTGGTGTACAAAAAGTAGGAGCTTTAAACAGCCGCTACAAAGTTTATAAAAACCCATACTTATTAGAAAACGTAATATTAATGGGTTACAAAGGATCTCAATTCTTAGAAGCTGGTGCTGTATTTGCTCCATATGTTCCTTTAATCATGACTCCATTGCTATATGATCCATCTACATTTACTCCTCGTAAAGGTTTGATGACAAGATATGCGAAGAAAATCATAAGACCGGATTATTATGGTAAGATTTATGTTAGTGGTTTAAATACTATCTAATGTGAATAATTGATTTAAAATAAACCCCGTAAGGTTTTATAAATAAACCCATCCTTTTGGATGGGTTTTTTTCTTTCATACATTTATAAGTTAAAATTTGTTTAGCATGAAGTGTCATATATGCAAAAAGGAAATGAAAGCTTTTAGAATCAGTTCTCATTTAAAGTTTAATCATGAAGACTACAATATTGAGAAATATGTTCAAGAATTTGGAGAATTTCGTCCTAAACAATTGAAGGTGGAAAATAATTTAAAAAATAAGAAAACAACTGTGTGCAAAATATGTAATAGGTCCTTTACGATTCGCTCTATGGCTATGCATTTAAAATGGTCTCATAGTTTAAAAACAGAAAGGTATGTTGAAAAATATGGAGAATTTAGACCAACATTCATTAAAAACAAATATGAAAGTGATAAATCTGACATAAAATGTAAAATATGTAATGAAAAAATGATGCACAGAAGACAACTAATGCATCATTTAACCAAAAAGCACCCAAATGTATCAAAAAGGGAATATGTTTTGGAACATGAATTGAAGGGGGTGGTACCTTTATGTAAATGCGGATGTGGCAAAGAGACTAACTTTAACATAAATAAAGACAATTATTTTAATGAATATATAAAAGGTCACTGGAATTGGGTAAAGCCCGGATATTTTTCTCATAAGCATGAGACCAAAATGAAAATAAGAGAAGCAAGAATAGAAATTTTGAAAAAAGGTAATTTTTTTCAAAAAATATCTGAATCAGAAATTGAATTTCAAAATTTTTTAAAGAGTCATATAGATATTGAAACTAATAATCGTACAGTACTTCATGGGAGAGAATTAGATATATATATTAAATCTCTAAAATTAGCAATAGAATATAATGGTATATATTTTCACTCGGATAAA
>JAFDXH010000165.1 GCA_018268075.1 Bacteroidota bacterium
ATATAAAAGATAGAGTTAAGCATTTTTTTAATGGTGTAAGACTTAAATTTCCACCCAAAGAGAGATATTTTTTAGAAAAATATGGAAACTTTACAATTACCAAGATAAAAGTTTGTCGTGCCCCAATTAAAAGTTATATTGAAAAAGCACTAAATATTTTATCATTTGGAAAATTTCAAGATATAAAGCAAACTTTACCCTATGATAAAATGTTTCATTTATATATGCTTGTTACTCTTTCAAATAATCAAATATTAAGAATAGAAAAAAATGAGGTTGTCAAAATTTCTGATACTTTTAAAATTGACCCTGATACTGAATATGATGAAGTTCATATAAATAACAAACCAACATTTAATGAGTTCTTTAATAATACTATAAAGCAATACGGAGAAAAGCAATTTTTCGTCTATGATGCATTTTCAAATAATTGTCAGAAATTTATTTTAGATAACTTAACGGCAAATAATATGATAGATGAAAAATTAACATCATTTATTTATCAAGATGTTACAAAATTAGTTGAAGAATTACCAGAATTCACGAAAAATATTACAAAAGATATTACAGATACTGCTCATCGATTTGATATATTATTAAATGGTTTCGGTTTTAATCGTTAGTGAACGATTAACAGCGTAAGAATTTGTCTTTAACGAATTCTTTCGGATTTAATGCTTTGAAAAAATAATAAAAAATAAAAATAATTTTTTTTGTATGATTATATTATATAAATGCCAAGAAAACAGGAAATTAAAAAACAAATGAAACCTTCAGCCAATGCATATTTAGATTCATTAGTTACAGCAGCCAAAAAAAATGATTTGAATGCTTTTCAAGTAGCTAAATCACAGCAACCAATAAAGAAATATGCTCCACTTACAATGAAATTTAAAAAGTCATCAAATGCAGTATATATTCCAGATTATGGATATTTAGATACAAATGATGTTAAAAATAGAAATTCTACTGACATTATTAGACAAATTAAATCCCAGCAACTCGTGAATGATTTGATAAAAGAGCAACAAAATCCATTATTTAAAGATTCTACTGAATTTTTAAAACAGTATGACCCAAATGTTGATGTTGTACAATCAATTAAAGATTTAATTGATAAACAGCAATTTATGGACACACTAGCATCTGAGAATAAAAAACTTGATGACTTACTAGATTTATTTAATGCCCGAGGAAAACAAACATTTTTAGAATATATGAAGGATAATAATTTATCTCGTGACTCAAGTACAGATGTAAAATACGTAATTGATTTTATTACAGCAAATTTAAATGGTGATTTACGACCTTATTTAAAGACGTTTGAGAATGATTATTTAAGAAGATTAAAAGAAAATCAACGTCTACGAAATGAAGCTATTGCAATGAAACAATTAAAAAGATTACAAGAAATTGTAAATGCAACAACACCAGCCTTACCATTTCGACCAGGATCAACTCCGCCAGTACCACCAGGAGGATCTTCATCAGGATCTTCATCGACATCTTCATCAGGATCTTCAGCAGGATCTCCGGCATCATTAACAGGAGCACCATTAGGAGGATCTCCAGCACCGGTAGTAGCACCAGCAGGAGGATCTCCAGCACTAGCACCAGCAGGAGGATCTCCAGCACTAGCACCAGCAGGAACACCGGCAGGAACACCAGCAAGAGGAACACCAAGACCGGCATCAGTAGTAGTAGCACCAGCAGGAGGAACACCAGCAAGAGGTACGCCATTTGTACCAGTCGTGCCAGCAGGAGGAACACCAATGCCAGCTGTAACACCAGGAGCACCGAGACTTGCAACACCAGTAGCACCAAGACCAGCATCTCCAGTGGCATTAGCACCACCATTAGCACCATTAGAACCATTAACACCATTAGCTGCGCCAGCAATAGTACGTAATGAAACTCATTTTACAGGAGCTAATATATGGCAAAGATTAATGAAATTAACTCAACAGCAAATTATTGATGAATTTAAGGCAAGAAAATTACCATATGATAAATCAGAGCCTTTAGCGACGCAAAAGTCGAAATTATTAAATGATATTAGAACAAGAGGATATGGACTTAAAAAGAAAACTAATAAAAAAAATGTTAAAGGAGGTGGTCCTGTAATGTCAACAATGTCAAAAGTTGTTGATTATGTATATCATAAATTTTATCCTGTTAAAATAACAGTGACAATTTATCATAAAGTAAATCTCCATTCATTCCCAAAAGACAGGCACTTTTTTAATCAAATGGAGCCTTATCAACTGTATTATTTCTATAATCTGGAAGAAGTAGCAGCAAAAACTGCGATAGAAATTTTGCAGTTACCTCTTCGGATAATATGTCTTGGTGCTCAAGAGGACGTACTCATATTTTATCTTGAAAATCAGAAAAAATATGATGAGTTAATTACATTTGTTGAAGCAAACACTCCACGTACTGAAAATGGTGAAACAACTGAATTTATACAAAAACCTGTCTATACTGATAGAGCTACAATACCCATCAATAGATATGGTATTAACCCTCATTATAATGGCAAAAGAGACGCACCAATATCATCTACCGAGAATGATGACATTACGAATGGAATTTTAAGATTAAATTTATAAAATCTATTCTTATATTATATAGAATATGAATACTAGAATGAAAAGAATTTACTATAATTGTGAAATTACAAATCAAACATCAAAGTCAAATGATGCCAACTTTTCAACTCAGCTTTTAATTCCTATCGTTG
Source organism: Bacteroidota bacterium (assembly GCA_018268075.1). GTDB lineage: Bacteria > Bacteroidota > Bacteroidia > Chitinophagales > Chitinophagaceae > Ginsengibacter. The sequence continues at coordinate 2,744 of JAFDXH010000165.1, forward strand.
AAGA
>JAFDXH010000166.1 GCA_018268075.1 Bacteroidota bacterium
GACATTTCGCTATATAATTATCAATGGAATTTTGGGAATGGACAAACATCCACTGCGGTACAGCCGGGCACGATTACTTTTTTATCTAACCCTACATTTAGTGATACAGTCTATCATATAAAATTGAAAATACTTTCTGTATGCGATACATTGATTGTAGAGAAAACCGTACATGTAAAATCAAAACCCAAAGCACTTTTCACTCCTGCTATTACCTCAGGGTGCTCCCCGATGAATGTTGTATTTAAAAATACTTCCAAAGGAATAGGTAATACATATTATTGGGATTTTGGTGATGGCCATACAGATGTTACCAATAACCTGCAATCTGTACAACATACATTCTATACCTCCAAGGTAGATACCTTTTATGTAAGGCTTATTGCGGTAAATGAGTGTGGTAATGATACGCTGCGATATGCCATCATAGTAGCTCCGAATAGCATCAAACTAAATTTTGCTATGAACGGGCCCGACCATTATGGCTGCATTCCGCACACAGTAGCGTTCATTAATAATTCTTCTGGCGCCAGTTCCTTTCAATGGGATTTTGGCGATGGAAATATTTTAAGTACTTACAAAAATATTGATACCGTTTATCACACTTACTATGCCGCCGGCAATTATACTATTTTGCTTAGGGCGCAGAATAATTGTGCTGATACTTCTACCACCGATCAGCTTACCGTTTTCCCGAAACCCACAGCAGCCTTTGCTGTGCAGAGCAATCGGGTATGTAAAGGCGATACGCTATTTTTTAAAAATAATAGCACTCTTGCCACTTCTTATCAATGGAAATTTGGCGATGGCACTACATCTGTATTGGAGAACCCAAAACACGTTTATACATCGCCCGGATTATATACAGTGAAATTATTTGTATTCAAATTAAATGCCCCCGGAAGTACCTGCATAGACAGTACAGAGCAGCAAATAGAAGTAGTTTCAAGTTTACCCGGAACTTTCACCATGAGTGGCTCTTCATCCGAATGTGCACCATTTACAGTAACCTTTGTTAACAAAAATAAACCATCAGTTACTGCACTCTGGGATTTTGGAGATGGCTCAAATGCAAGCGGCGACAGCGTAATTCATACTTATAATTTTTCGGGAACCTATACCGTTAACCTCACCGTTACTGTTCCGGGCGGCTGTACTTATAACACTTCTAATACCGTCACGGTAAAAGGGCCTTCAGGAAAATTAAATTATTCAGGCGGCGGTTATTGCTATCCCGACAATGTAAGATTTGAGGCCATTGCCAACAATACCAACACCTACCATTGGGATTTTGGTGATGGAAATACTTTAATAACAACTCAAGCCATAGTCTATCACATTTATACCAATCCTGGAAATTACATACCAACACTTTCACTACAGAATACAGCAGGTTGTAATTATTTCATCAAAGGAATAGATACCATAAAAATAGACCGCTTAGATGCAGGATATACAATTTCTCAACAAAGAAACTGCGGCACTACCATAGTTAAATTCAGTGATACGTCACACGCATACTCCGGCAAAAGCCTTGTGAAATGGGACTTTGGCGATGGCAATACAAGCACAGGCATGAATGTAGTTCATACCTACACTACTTCAGGAATTTATCAGGTGCAAATGATTGTAATCAGTAATTCAGGATGCATGGATACGGTACGTAAACAATTCGATTTTCATGTAAACAATAGACCCATCATAGGCATCAGCGCTGATATATCTGCGTGCGCAAAATTACCAGTGATATTTACAGGCAACATTCAGTCTATAGATTCTCTCAATATTTTGCAATGGGATATTTCTAATGGCGCTAAGGGAACAGGTACATCCTTGAATTATACCTTTGCACAACCAGGCACCTATAATGTAAGATTTATAGCAGGCACAGTTAATGGATGCTATGATACAGCCTACCATACAATTCTTATAAAAGCCTCCCCTACTGTGAAGGCAAGCGCCGATGTTATTTTATGCAAAGGAAATTCAACGCAATTAAATGCATCCGGCGCATTACAATATCAATGGTCGCCTTTGCAAGGATTGAGCTGTAATACTTGTGCTAACCCGATTGCTGCCCCGGATATCTCCACTCCTTATGTTGTTACCGGGTTCAATAATTTAGGTTGCCCGGGATTCGATACTGTAAATATTACAGTAATTCAGCCACTGAAATTAAATTCATCTGGCAATGATTCTATTTGCATTGGCCAATCGGCCAACCTGCTGGTGAGTGGTGCTGCTTCCTACATCTGGAATCCTTCTACCGCGCTTAGCAGCACCACTATTGCTAACCCTGTTGCCAATCCAAAGATTACCACCACCTACCGAGTGATTGGTTATGATGGATACCATTGTTTCACAGATACTGCATTCATAGTAGTAGCAGTAGGCCAATACCCTACTATAAACCTTGGCCCGGATCAGGTACTTGCTACAGGCACTTTATTCCCGCTGCATTCGGTAGTAACGAATGGCCCGGTAAGAAACTGGAATTGGACACCTACAACTAATCTCGACTGTGCTAGTTGTGCATTGCCCATTGCGCATATTAAAAAAGATATTACCTATGCAGTAGAAATTACCACTGCGTATGGATGTAAAGCTTCAGACACCATTAATATAAAAGTTTTCTGCAAAAATGCCCAGGTGTTTATTCCGAATGCTTTTACTCCTGATGGTGATGGTGTAAATGACATTTTGATGGTGCGTGCTACAGGTATTGCTTCAGTAAAATCTTTCCGCATTTTCAACAGGTGGGGCGAATTGGTTTTTGAAAAAAATAACTTCCAACCGAATGAACCATCATTTGGATGGGATGGAAAAATAAGAGGTAAGCCCGGCCCACCCGACGTGTATGTTTATACTGCTGAAGTAATATGTGAAAACGGCGTCTCATTTGTTTATAAAGGAAATACAACGATTCTTAAATAAAGAGTTATGAAATTTTTATTTAAATCAATACTGATACTATTCTGCTGGCTGTACTCGGACTATAGTTATTCTCAGGATATTAATTTCTCCCAATTTTACGAACTGCCCATGCTGCGCAACCCAGCTTTGGCCGGCATTTTTGCAGGCGATGTTCGCATTACAGCAGGCTATAGAAATCAATGGCAAAGCGTGACTACCCCTTACCAAACGGAGGCCTTGGGCGCTGAATTGAAATTTTCACTGGGGCAAAATAGTTACGACTTTGTTACACTCGGCCTGCAACTTACCAATGACAAAGCCGGCGATTCCAAATTGAGTAAGACACAAATTTTACCCGTACTTAATTTTCATAAATCGGTGAATGGTGAAAAGGACAGTTATATTTCTGCTGGAATAATGGCCGGTGCAGTGCAACAAAGATTTGATCCTACTAAATTACAATTTGATGATCAGTTTGTAAATGGCACCTTTGATCCTACTAACCCTACAAGGCAAACATTTAATAACACCAACGTTACCTATTACGACCTGGCTGCAGGCTTATCTTTCAGTACCGTGGGGGCCAATGATGTACATTATTATTTTGGAGCAGGCCTATTTCATTTTACCAAACCTAAAGTGGCATTTATCCGTACAAACGATGTAAAATTAAACCCCAAATTTGTTATCAACTTTGGGTTGTCTGCACCTACAAGCGATGAGGATAAATTTATTTTGTATGGAGATTTTTTTACACAAGGCGGCAACAAACAAGTGCAGGGCGGCTTTCTATACAGCCACGATCTCACTCAGTATGGCGATGACGATAAAATATCCATTGCGGCCGGAACATTTTATCGCTGGGATGATGCTGTAATACCAGTAGTCAAGTTAGATTACTATCAATTAGGAATTGGCTTAAGCTATGATGTAAACGTAAGCAAATTGAAATCAGCTTCCCAAATGCGCGGCGGCCTGGAAGTAACACTTTCTTACAAAGCCTATCTGAATATTTTAAACAGTTCTATCAACAAAACAAGATGCCCTGTTTTTTGATAAAAGCACTCTCACAACAGCCTTCAATGCTGCCTCTATTTTGTGCTACTGAAAATACCATGGCATGCAGAATATTATACCGATAAAAAAGTTTGTTTAAACTATATCCTACTAAAATTCGGTATTAAATATTTTCAATACTTGGATGATATCGTTTTACCCTATGCAAAGTATTGGTATCTGTATGGTGCATCTCTTTACCTATGGCTGCGAGTTTCAAAACGATATCGGAGGTGTGGGTAAAAGTGCCATCTTCATTAAAAACAAACGTATGTTCATAGCTCTTTAATTCTGCACGTTCTAACAAATATTTATTCTGAAGAATACCATAGCATGGATCACCTGGCATAGCTTTAACACAAAAGTTCTTGTCACGAAGTCCGGCATCGCATCCAGCAAGGATAGCTATTCCACGGCCAAATACCACAGATTGTATAACCTGTTTATTTTTTTTATCCCACAATAAATATCCGGATTCATCATGAAACGGGTCCATTGCCTCTTCACCATGCCGCCAATTGATCATCTTGTAAGCTAAACCTTCCAAAGTCTGCTGCCCATTTTCCTGCATGGGTATTGGCTTGAACCAAGCGCGCTCAAAACTAGAAGTTTTTGTGATCACATCGTCTTTATTCACATAAGAGAGATCCACGCCCACATTGCCTTCCCACTCTCCTACAAGTGGAGTTAACGGACCTAATTTTTGAGGCCCAAGAATGATTTCTTCTTCCATAATCTGATTGTTTTAAATTGTCAATCTGCATTGACATTTGCCTTAACCTGTCAAAATTGGCAGTACTGCAAAATTGAGATATAAATTTTGGTTTTCAAATTCAATTAAAAAATTGCACTATTTCTGTTCAAAAAATAACTTTTAAAAACAGGCGCTAAACAGCCCTTGCAAATGAGAAATGAAATACAATTAAAATCCAATCCTTACACATAAAAGAATAAGAATTTATGGTAAAAAAATCAGGCAATCATTATTTGCGTTTATTTTCAGGAACTACTTAATTAAAAAGAATAGGATAAGAATGGCAATCCAGTTAAATTAGCATAAATAAAATCTATTCTATTTTTTGAGTATAACAAATAGAGTAATTGAAATTTTACATTCAATTAAAAACACTTCAACCATAAACTTAAATAAACAATGCGATTTAATTCACTACTCATATTGCTAATGGTATCTATAGGCAATATGCAAAGCGCCGCTCAAAGCACACTACCAAAGCACACTATGCCCAATAGGCTAGGCATTATTACTGGCGCTGATCAAACAGAAAAATATTTGCCATTTCTAAAAGAAAAACGAATAGGCATAGTTGCAAATCAGAGCTCTTTAATTAGCAAAAAAAGCAGCGTGGATAGTTTATTGAGCCTTGGAATTAAAATTGTAAAAGTGTTTGGCCCAGAGCATGGATTTAGAGGTAATGCAAGTAACGGCGCTGTAGTAGCCAATGAGGTGGATGCCAAAACCGGTATTCCAATCATTTCATTATATGGTAGAAATGAAAAACCAACAAAAGAGCAACTGGCAGATATAGATCTCATGGTATTTGATATTCAGGATGTTGGTTGCCGATATTATACAAATATCAATACACTTCAGTATGTAATGGAAGCATGTGCAGAAAACAACAAAGAACTGTTGATTCTTGACAGGCCTAACCCAAACGGATATGTAGTAGATGGCCCGGTAATGACCGATGATAAATTTAAATCGGGAATCGGAATTCATCATATACCTATGACCCATGGCATGACTATCGGTGAATTTGCACAGTACCTGAACGGTGAGGGATATCTTAAAAAGCCGTGCAAAATAAATATTATAAAGGTTGCCAATTACAAGCACGACATGGCTTATGTATTACCCATTAATCCATCGCCCAATTTAAATACCCAACAAGCAGTTATGCTTTTTCCGAGTTTATGTATGTTTGAGGGCACTGCTATTAATGAAGGCAGAGGAACTTATATGCCCTTCACCGTTTTAGGCGCCCCCGCATTAAAAGGCAAGTATTCATTTTCATACAAACCTGTAAGTATTGCCGGCATGAGCGAAAATCCACGTCATAAGGATTCTGTGTGCTATGGAATAGACCTTCGCAATTATAATATTAATACGCTTAGAAAAAGCCGCCAAATCAATCTATCTTGGTTAATTGAATTATACAATGCCTATCCTGACAAAGCCAGTTTCTTTGCGCCTGGCAGGGCCAATCAGGACATTTCAGCATTTGATCTTCGCATTGGCACAGATCAATTAAGAAAACAAATTATAGCAGGAGTATCTGAATCAGATATTAGAAAAAGTTGGGAACCAGAATTGCAAAAGTTTAAGGCAATACGGGCAAAGTATTTGTTGTATCCTTAATTTTTTTCCTTCGATAATTTCAACTTTCTGGTAAAATAATAATTTGAAAAAAATACCAAAACAGATCAATCAAATGCATCAACAAAAATAATCAGGCCAATTGATGCTATACAATTTCAATTTACTTTAACCCGATTAAAATTCATTTAAAAAATTACAATGCATGAAATTAGCAACGCATAAGCGTAGTTGCTAAATATTAATGGTATTTTTGTAATTCCAATTTTTGAGAAAATTCAAAATTGGACAATACAAACATGAATACAATTTTTATTAAAAATATGGTGTGCGATCGCTGCATCATGGTGGTGCAGAATGAATTAAACAAATTAGGCTTGATAGCTGAAACTGTAAGGCTTGGCGAAGTAACTTTTAGGAATATTATAACAGCAGAAGAAAAAAATGAATTGGCCAAAGTTCTTACTCCATTAGGTTTTCAACTAATTGATGACAAAAGGAATCGCATCATTGAAAAAATAAAAAATATCATTATTGATCTGGTGCATCACCAGAATACTGATAGTAAAACCAACCTTTCCGATATATTAAGCAGCCAGCTTCATCACGATTACAATTATCTATCCAACCTGTTTTCAGAGGTAGAAGGAACTACTATTGAGAAATATTTTATTGCTCAAAAAATAGAAAAAGTAAAAGAACTATTGGTATATGATGAATTGTCTTTAAGTGAAATTGCATTTCAATTAAACTATTCAAGTGTATCTTATTTAAGCAATCAATTTAAAAAGGTAACAGGATTGACACCGAGCCATTTCAAACAAATCCGGGAAGACAAAAGGAAGCCTTTGGATAAAATATAAATGCTTGAACTAAATCACAATGACTGGGCAAATTAAAAAAGGAATACAACTAAATTGAAAGCTTACCATCAAATCTTAGAAGCACTAAACGATTTATTAACTCAAGAAAAGGCCGAATTTCTGCCCCGTTTTTTCAAAACAGGGAAAGGAGAATATGCCGAAGGAGATCAATTTATAGGAGTAGCTGTTCCCGACAGTAGAAAAATAGCAAAACATTTTTCTCTAACAACTAATTTGGCAGATATTCAAGAAATTATCCAATCAGAATATCATGAAATGCGCTTGGTAGCTTTACTGATTTTAATTCAAAAATTTGAAAAATCGAAAGTCAAAAACGAGCAAGAGCAAATCATCCATTTTTACCTGAAAAACACTCAATACATCAACAACTGGGATTTGGTAGATGTTTCCTGCTATAAAATATTAGGGCGATTTTGCTTCGAAAATAAAAAAGATGAAATTTTTAGAACCCTTGCAGAATCTGAAAATATGTGGGAAAACCGAATAGCAATTGTCGGAACAATGTATTACATTCATAAAGGAGAATTTGATTTAACCAAGGAAATAGCATTGAAAAACCTTCATCATTCTCACGATTTAATGCACAAAGCCAATGGTTGGCTGCTGCGGGAAATTGGCAAAAAAAATGAAACTGAGCTTTTGAATTTTCTAAAAATCCATTACAAAACTATGCCGAGAACATCGCTTCGTTATGCAATCGAAAAATTAGATGAAGATTTGCGGCAGAATTTTTTAAAAGGCGATTTTTGATTCAATCGAAAAACTAAGGAGTATAAATAAATTCCTCTAAATCTTACAACTCAATCCCATAATTACACAATAATTGCTGTTACAATTCTTACGAATTTTGCAAAAGGAATTAAAGTAAGAAAATATGGCAACAAATAATAATGACATTATTTATCTTCCCTTAGAAGATGTAGAAAGCGAGCACTGCGCCTTAATCGTTGATAAAGGGTTGGCGCAGGTAAAAGGCATTGAAAGCCACAAAGTAGAGCTAAACAACCGCAGAGCTGCCATAACGGTTAAGGACAACGAAGTAGTAGCCGATGCAGTTAAAGCCATCAAAGGCTTGGGATATGGGGTTTCCACTGTTAAAAATTCTTACCCGGTACTGGGTATGACGTGTGCTTCATGTGCCAGTAGCGCACAAACGATTGTACAGGCACAGGAAGGCGTTGTGGACGCTTCCGTAAACTTTGCTACAGGCAATCTCACAGTAGAATATCTGCCCAATATGACTGATGCTACTAAACTGCAAAAAGCGGTTCAGGGAGTGGGTTACGATTTATTGATAGAAGAAGAAAACAAACAGCAGGAAACCTTAGAAGCAATCCATGAAAAAAGATTCCGCACTCTAAAAAATAAAACAATTTGGGCGATGATTTTATCACTTCCGGTAGTGGTTATCGGTATGGTCTTTATGGATATGCCTTATGCCAATCAAATCATGTGGCTATTTTCTACCCCCGTTGTTTTATGGTTGGGCAGAGACTTTTTTATCAATGCCTGGAAACAAGCCAAACACCGATCAGCTAACATGGATACGCTGGTTGCGTTGAGTACAGGTATCGCATATATCTTCAGTGTGTTCAATATGTTGTTTGCCAATTTTTGGATACAAAGAAGATTGGAAGCGCATGTGTATTTTGAAGCAGCTGCCGTAATTATCACCTTTATTTTATTAGGTAAATTATTAGAAGAAAAAGCAAAAGGAAATACTTCAACAGCCATTAAAAAATTGATGGGCTTACAGCCTAAAACGGTTATAGTGATTGAAGCCGATGACATAGAAAAACAAAAAGCAATTGAAGATGTAATTGCAGGGGATGTAATCCTTGTGAAGCCAGGCGAAAAAATTGCGGTGGACGGAATGGTCACCTCAGGCAATTCGTATGTGGACGAAAGTATGTTGAGTGGCGAACCTGTACCTATGCTGAAAAAGGAAAACGAAAAAGTTTTTGCCGGAACGATAAATCAAAAAGGCAGTTTCCGGTTCAAAGCGGTAAATGTAGGTAAGGATACCATGCTGGCGCACATCATCAAAATGGTGCAGGATGCGCAGGGCAGCAAAGCGCCTGTGCAAAAATTAGTAGATAAGATTGCGGGGATTTTTGTTCCGGTGGTGATGGCGATAGCCATTCTCACATTTATTCTGTGGCTAATCTTAGGCGGCGATAGTGGTGTAGTGCATGGTCTTTTGGCTGCTGTAACGGTGTTGGTTATTGCTTGTCCGTGTGCGTTAGGATTGGCTACGCCTACTGCCATTATGGTGGGTGTGGGTAAAGGCGCTGAAAAAGGTATTTTGATTAAAGATGCGGAAAGTCTTGAATTGGCGAAAAAAGTAAATGCAATCGTATTGGATAAAACAGGCACGATTACAGAAGGAAGGCCGGAGGTATCTGGCATCAAATGGTTAAACGATGATGATTCTGCGAAAGATATCTTAGTAAGTATCGAAAGGCAATCAGAGCATCCATTGGCAGAAGCAGTAGTAAAAAACCTGCAAGGCGTTTCTGCCACTGCATTATCAAACTTTGATAGCATTACAGGTAAAGGTGCAAAAGCCAATTACAACAACGAAACTTATTTTGCAGGTAATAAAAAGTTATTGATAGAAAATAAAATAAGTATTGCAGCGCAATTACAAAAGCAGGCAGATGAATGGGGTAATCAATCCAAAACCGTTATCTGGTTTGCCAACAGCAAACAGGCGCTTTCTGTAATTGCAATCTCTGACAAGATTAAAGAATCTTCCATTCGGGCCATCAAAGAAATGCAGAACATGGGTATTGAAATGTATATGCTCACCGGAGATAATGAAGCCACCGCCAAAGCCATTGCACAGCAAACAGGCATTAAGCATTACAATGCCGAAGTATTGCCACAGCACAAAGCTGATTTTGTAAAAGAATTGCAGCAACAAGGCAAAACTGTAGCGATGGTGGGCGATGGTATCAACGACAGTACTGCACTGGCAACAGCCGATGTAAGTATTGCCATGGGCAAAGGCTCGGACATAGCAATGGACGTAGCAAAAATGACCATCATTTCATCAGACCTTACTAAAATACCGCAGGCAATAAAATTGTCAAAACAAACGGTAGCAAC
>JAFDXH010000167.1 GCA_018268075.1 Bacteroidota bacterium
AAATATTAGTCAGCTTCCTGGAGACAGGGGAAAAAAACTCTAACCGTTTTTGGGGAGATAACCATAGCAAGTGGAATAATAGGAGCAGGAGCTATAGAATCAGCCCATCGCACATTAGTTCAAAAACACATGAAGCAATCAGGATAAAGGTGGAGTTGTCAGGGAGCTCAACATATGCTTAATTCAAGTGTCGTGAGGAAAAATAACGATTGGAATAAAATTGTTGAACTAACCAAAAGGGAAAATACTGTCGCCGCTTAAAAGTGACAATTTGACAAGTCTCACTTATTTTCTTTCCAGGAATGACAATAGTTTTTTCTTTACCATAAGCAATGTTTATTTATTGCTTTAAGAATCTGGTCATTTCTTCAATCTTATCTGTATTTAGATAATCTACGCCAAGTGACATAAAAGTTTTCCAGGCAACCGGGTTATCCGGTGCACTCCAGAAACGGACTTTTTTATTCATTGCATGTGCTTTGTTTATCGCAACTAATAGCAATTGTTTATCCTTTTCTGGTAAAGCTCCTTCACCTTTCCAGGAAGAATAGTTTTGAAAATTATCGCTGAACATTTCGATTTTCTCAAGCGAAGCTTTATTATATTTTTTTTGAAATTCGCCATCAAAATATATCCATGAGGGAAATGAGGGAAATGCATTTGGATCAGGGCGGTTGCCGGAAATGGCAATTTTTAAACTGGGTGTTGAAATAAGCGAAGGGTAACTTTTTAATTTTTCAATGAGTTTGTTCAACGTCGCTATCGCATCGGTTTTAATATCTATCATCAGTTGCAGGGATCGGGTAGGATCAGCATAAACAGTTCCATTGTTCTTGTCAATACAACGCTGCAAAGGAGCAAGATAAAATGAATCAAGGGTCCTTCGTTCCTGCCCTGGTGGAATTGGATCATGTGCAATGAGCAGATCGCCGTTATCTAAAATAATGTCGGCCTCAATAGAACCGAAACCATTTTGCCACGCGTCCCAGAACCGAACTTTATGTACATAATCATTATGTGAATGTGCATTGGCTACGGTATATTTAATTTGCTGCGCCGGGAGGGAGGAAACTAAAAGAACGAAAACTGTAATAGATAAAAATAGTCGCTTCATAATTTTTATCAGACTTTATTGTGAAATAAAATAATAATAACTCTGCTGAATAGTATCATTAGTGTCATGTCAACTAAAGGATGTCGTAAAGTTATTGATAAACGCGAGATAATCTTTCGCGCCTCAGATTTTCACATTTGACAAATCACTAATACTAAAGATAATTATTAAAAAATAATTTCAACCTGCCTTCCACTTTTTTTATTAAGATATAATATTCCTCCCCCGTTTGCCCCAATACTTTCCCATATCCATCCGGTTGCTGATTTGTCGTTTGATTGTTGCAACGGTTTTTCACCAATGATTATATTTACCGGTTTTTTTGTTAAACGAAATTTCTCAACAGACTTTTCATCAAATGTTATATAGCGAATTTGATTTGCTCTATAACTTATTTCTGAAATGATAGAGGAGGTGCGTAGCAGATGATTAGCATTGGATGGGGCTAACTGAGGTTCGGCGGCCATCGCTCTGAGGTAATGGCGAACATAGTCTCCGTATCCGTCGGTGAGCCAGTAGTTATCTCTTAAATAATAATTTTTCCCTTCTTTATCTACCATGTAAGTAGCCCAGTTCAATTGTCGTATTGCATTTTGTATACCAGAGGTATCACCTGTTTTTTCCCAGTATCTTAGTTCTGCTGCTGCCTGCCTGGAAGAATGGCTGTTGCCCGGCACCCGGTAAGCTGTTTGTTCATTAATGGTAGTAACGCCGTACTTAATGAATTCCTTATTGTCTAATGAACGGTGCACCCACTCAAAAATAGCCTGAACTGTATTTTTCCAATCGAGATCTGCCTCTTCATGATCCATTAAAAACAACGCATAAGTTACCGCATTGATCTGCGTATCCGACCACCCGTTTATATCTTCAAAAAAAGGACCCCATTTATTATTTTTGGAGGGATATTGCTTCATCCATTCCAGCGCTGTATGGTATGCCTTATCATAGGAAGTTGTATCACCTTTTCCCATTTGCTTTAATTCCGAGAACAACTGCAAGGTTCCTGTCCAGTTGGTAGTATAACTTGAAGACTGCACTTCAGGCATGCCATTCGCTGCGTATTCCGGGTTAATATTTCTATGGTTGAAGAGTTTACCAACTTCTCCGGTTGCGGCATTTACCTTGAAAGGCCATGGTGAATTGGACTCATCACCTTGCTGAACTTTTGCAGCAAGGGTATTGGCAATTTTTATAGCGGCTTCCAGGTATTTGGGGTCATTTGTTTTTTTATATAAATGTATCAGTTCATATCCAAAAGAACCTGCTTTGTCGGGTTGTAAAAAACCTTTTCCAAGAATCATATCTCCGTCGTAAATCCCTGAATGGATATTTGTATTATAAGGAAAAGGCAGATTAGCCCATTGAGCGTCGGCAACCGACATACCGTGCTCCAGATAGTAATCTGCCATATATTTCATATTATCAATTATTTCTTTTTTACCTGTATAATTATAAAGCAGATCCCAGGAGGAAAATGCCATCATCAGTTGATCCCCACCCAAACCTCTTGGATCATGATGCGGCTTCCATACCTGATGCAGTAAATAGTATTTTACATTGCCGGTATCCAATTCCATATTATTCCAAAAAGTCCAAACTGCATTTATCACCTGGTCGTATGAGGCGCCCAGATCGGCTGAAGGCCATGGTAGTATGCCACCATTTTCGTCTACCCGTATTTCAGGAAATAGCAAAGTTGAATCTTTACTGAGATATACTTTATCGGATAGCAGCTTGTTGGATTGAGCATGAATCCAGTTTGGAGGTAGTCCATTGTATATCTCTTCTTTTGCATTATTGCTGCAGGAAATAAAGAATAACTGCCAAAGCAGTAATTGCAGCCAAAGTATTTTTTTTCTATTGCCTGAATGCACTCTTGTACAAAAACTAAATAACATTGTTAATAATTTGAACTTATAAATAGAGATGTATTTAAAATTACCACATCATGTTCTAATTGTTATTGCATAGAAAAGACATGCTCCGGCTTCTGAATACCGTTAAAGGCAAATTACAAATGAAGTGACAATTTTAAATACATCAAATACAATAGGATTTATTATTCGTAGCCTGGATTTTGTATTAGCATAGAATTCTTATTCATTTCATCCCGGCTAATTGGGAAAAAATACGCTTTATCAAGCCAGTTGGATTCCTGTACAACAATTGGTGTGATAACAGGTACTGCTGCTGTTGTTTTATCGGGCAGCAGTTTATACACTGGTAATACCCCACTTAACTGTTGATATGCCTTTGGTCCAATTAGCCAACGCCTAACATCAAAAAAACGATGATCTTCAAATGCAAGTTCAATCCTGCGCTCGTGTCTGCATTTTTCTCTGAGTAATGCACCGGAAGCCGTTACGTCGGGCATCCCCGCTCTTTTCCTGATCTTATTTATATAAGTGCGGGCTTCTCCATCCTCACCTAATTCTACACAGGCCTCTGCATAGTTTAACAGAATTTCTGCATATCTGATATATCTCCAGGGAACATCCTGTGAAGAATATTGCGCATCTACGGCAGGATCAATAAGCTTTCTTAGATAATAACCGGTAAACCCCCCATTAAAATTGTCAATAACACTTTTGCGGGAATCCAGTCCATAAACTTCTACCTTTTGGTTGGAGCCTGCATCCCATTTTTCCCATATACCCACCTGGATTACTCCAAATGGATCCAGCGGTTGCACATCCTTTGGTCTGGGTTTAAAATAGGCACCTTCATATAAGATATCGGCATAAAAACGGGGCTCCCTGTTTTTATAAGGTTGTGCAGCATGTATAGGATTGTTCCAGTCAAAAGCAGTACCATCAGCCATTTCATAGTCGTCTACCATTTCCCCTACAGGAGTATCTTCCCCATACAAATGGTACCCGTTAGGACCTGCTACCTTACCCAGTCTGTTGTCTCTGCTTTTTATCGCATAAAATCGTACAAAGATATCTTCACTTGTTTGTTTGGTAAGAAAGATACCCTGCATATTCAAAGGAATAGAATCACCAGGCGAAGGATCCCCTTTAAATAATTTATATTTATTGAGATCTATCACTGCTTTGGCTGCATTTTTTGCGGCTGTCCATCTTTCCTGCCGGTTACCATCTGTATATCCCAATAGATCCTGGTGAGCATACCCGGGAAAAACTGTAAGGTTATGGAGATCGCTGGCTGCATACAACAGTGTCCTTGATTTCAAAGCCAGCGCAGCGCCTTTGGATGCACGTCCAATATTGTCCCCACTATGGGAGAGCGGTAATAATGCTGCGGCTTTGTCACATTCACTGGTAATAAAATCTATGCAATCTTTATAGGAACTGCGTTCAATTTCGAAATCATCATTAAGCGTATAGGCATTTGTAATCAGGGGCACACCGCCGTATAAACTGGTGAGTTGATGATATAAAAAAGCTCTTAAAAAAATCACTTCACCGGTCATCCTGTCTTTGAGGGCTTTTTGACTTTCGGTGAAGGGAACCTTGTCAATATTTTCAAGGAAAATATTACAGGATCGAATGTTCTTATAAAAGTCTCCCCAAACAGCATGAAACCAATCATAGGCTCCCAAAAAATCCGGAGTGAGTAAACTATTATGAAATTCAAAAAAACTGTACCACTGATCATGCATTTCATCAACATATTGTCCTATTAAAACCCCATCGCCACCGTTGGGTGGGTTATCAATGTTACGGTATATATTATTGATAAATGTCTCTACCAGGGCAGGGTCCCGCCACGCATCGTTGTCTGAAATTTCAGATTGCGGGCTAACATCTAATACTTTATTACATGAAAAGAGTATCCCTGCAAATATTATTATTATTAAAATTTTACTTTTCATCTGTTCTTTTTTAAAAAGTTAGATTAACGCCTACGTTTACAATTTTGCTCGGTGGGTATGAAACACTGGTAGGTGTTTCAGGATCAAAATCTTTAACCCTGGTAAATGTGATAAGGTTATAACCACTTACATAAAACCGTAATGCTTCAAATTTCCATTTACTCAATATCCGGTAGGGTATATTGTAACCGACTTCTATTGTTTTAATGCGCACATAATCATTATTTCTTAAATAGTAAGTGTTTTCCGGATTCTTTGTCCAGTAGTCATCTGTCCAGTTCCAGGCGCGTGGTTTACTTGCTTCTGTATGAGAGGGTGTCCATCTTCCATCAGCATCATCCTGCAAATAGTTACCAACCTCACCCGACCACGTAAACTGCCTGCGTACAGCACCCATAGCGCCCTGCAAGAAAACACTGGCGTAAAAGTCTTTATATCCCAGGTAAATATTGGCTCCTGTTGTAAAAGTAGGAACATCGGTTTTGTCCATTCTCACCCGGTCGAGTCCATTGATTGCACCATCTTTATTAACATCTTCAAAAATAAGATCGCCGGGTCTTGCACCACTCCAATGCGGGTAGGCATCAACTGCTGCCTGATCTTTAAATATTCCAATTACCTGGTAGTATCTGGAGGAGTTAATTGGACGTCCGGTAGATTTTTGATATTCCGGAGCTCCGGGTGTTTCATCCCAAAAAAGAATTTTGTTTTTTGC
>JAFDXH010000168.1 GCA_018268075.1 Bacteroidota bacterium
ATAAAGACCAGCTTTTAGACGACAAGAAAAAGGATGAAGGAGATGAAAATAAAAAAGGTACAAAAAGAGATAATTTAATAAAGCACCTTTTTAAAATTCAAACAAATATTTCTCTTTATCAAAATAAACTTTACAATGAATTTCTAAGGGTTACAGATTATAAAAATCATATTCATAGCATAGCGGATAAAAAAATATTAAAAGAGAATATTGAAAGTCTGATTGATATTGGAGATAAAACAATTGAAGATGTTATTGAAGATGCACATGAGAAAGGTATCTGTGTTATTGATGATAAATTGAATGATTTTAAAACTAATAAAGAGTATTTATACAATAGGGTAAAAGCAATTAGGTTTAGTGAGTTTCAACTACTATATGAATATTTAGAAGGTAAAACGCCATTTTCTACACAACACAAAACAAAAGGGACTGAATTTAATAATGTACTGGTTATTTTGGATAATGGAGGCTGGAACAATTACAATTTTGAAAACTTGTTTTTAGGTAATGGAACAGCAACAGTTTTGGACAGGACACAAAAAATATTTTATGTGTGTTGTACACGGGCAAAAGAAAACTTAACGGTATTCTATCATAACCCTAAACCTGAAGTTATAGCCAAAGCAAAAGAATGGTTTGGGGCAGATAATGTTTTAGAAGTAATAAATAATTAATGATGAAAACAGATACAACCGAAAAAGGGCTTGAAACGCTTATTACAAATTACCTGTGTGATACCACTACAGGTAATTCGTTTCTGCAAAGGGAGTATGCTCAATACAACCGTATAGAATGTGTGGATGAAGAACTGCTTTTCAATTTTCTGCAAGCCACACAGGAAAAAGAAGTAATGAAATTGCAAGCCATACATGGCAGCAATTACAAAAGCAAGGTGTTGTACAGGCTCAATAGTCAAATAAAACTTATTGGTATTATTGAAGTGTTGCGTAAGGGCATTACAGATAATAACATCAAGCTAAAATTGTTTTTTGATAAACCAGTTTCTACACTCAATGAAAAAGATATAGCCCTTTACAATCAAAATATTTTTTCGGTTACAAGACAGGTGCATTACAGCACACAAAATGAAAACTCATTGGACATGGTGGTTTTCATCAATGGCTTACCCATCATTACTTTTGAGCTAAAGAACGAACTAACCAAACAGAATGTAAAAGATGCAATAAAGCAATATAAAACCAGCAGGGATAGCAAAGAAGAACTGTTTAGGTTGGGTAGGTGCATTGTACATTTTGCAGTAGATACTGAACAGGTTTGGATGGCAACCCATTTAAAAAATGGCAGCACTTATTTTTTACCATTCAATAAGGGGTATAATAATGGTGCAGGTAATCCGCCAAACCTAAACGGCATAAAAACAGATTACCTCTGGAAAGAAATATTAACCAAAGACAGCCTCACTAATATTATTCAAAACTATGTGCAGTTGTTTGAAGAAGAAGTAGAGAAAATTTTGCCCGATGGCAAAATAAAAAAAGACAAAGTAAAGAAGCTCATTTTTCCACGATACCACCAGTTACATGCAGTAAATAATTTGCTACTAAATGCAAAAGCAAATGGTGCAGGCAAGCGGTATTTAATACAACATTCAGCAGGTTCGGGCAAGAGTAATTCTATAAGTTGGTTAGCACATCAGTTGGTTGGCTTAATGGACAACAGTAATGTAAACACCGTTTTTGATACCGTAATTGTTGTTACCGATAGAAGGGTTTTAGATGCACAGATAAGAAACAACATCAAGCAGTTTGAGCAGGTAAAAGGAGTGGTAGAAGCCATTACCGAAGGCAGCAAGCAGTTGAAAACTGCATTGGAAGAAGGCAAGAAAATCATCATTACTACTATTCAAAAATTCCCTTACATAGTAGATGAAATTGAAGATTTGCCAGCCAAACGCTTTGCCATAGTAATAGATGAAGCACACAGTAGCCAAAGTGGTAATGCTGCTGGTAAAATGAATATGGCATTAGAAGATAAAGCTGTTTATGATATTGAAAACGAAGAAGAGGAAACCGATGAAGATAAAATAGTTGAAATAATTAAGGGGCGTAAAATGTTGGCTAACGCCAGCTATTTTGCTTTTACGGCTACGCCTAAAAACAAAACCCTTGAATTGTTTGGTGAGAAATATAACGACAATGGTAAAGAGAAATTCAGGGCTTACCATGTTTACTCCATGAAGCAAGCCATTGAAGAAGTTTTTATTTTAGATGTGTTGCAAAACTATACCACTTACCAAAGTTTTTACGGCTTATACAAACGAATAGAAGACGACCCACAATTTGATAAAACCAAAGCTCAAAAGAAATTAAAGATTTATGTAGAGAGCCATATACAAGCCATTGAAAAGAAAACGGCATTGATGATTAACCACTTTATGGAAAGTGTTGTCAAACGCAAAAAAATAAATGGTTTAGCAAAAGCAATGTTGGTTACAAGCAGCCGAAGCAATGCAGTAAAATACAAAGCTGCATTTGATACCTACTTAGCAAATACAGGTAATCCCTTTAAAGCAATTGTTGCTTTTTCAGGTGAAATAGATGGAGCAACCGAAACTTCATTAAACCACTTTTCAAGTGCTTCAATTCCCGATGAGTTTAAAAAATCGGAATACCGCTTTTTAATTGTAGCCAATAAATACCAAACAGGTTTCGACCAGCCTTTACTTCACACCATGTATGTAGATAAAAAATTGGGTGGTGTAAACGCTGTACAAACTCTATCAAGATTAAACAGAACCACATCGGGTAAAACAGACACTTTCGTGTTGGACTTTGCCAACACTTCAGATGAAATAAAAAAATCGTTTGAACCCTATTATGAAACAACCATTTTAGGTGAAGCAACAGACCCTAATAAACTATTTGACCTGCAAAGTGCCTTAGATGCTTTTCAGGTTTACACACCAGAGCAGGTGCAAGAGTTTTCAGATAAAATAATTACCAATGTTCCCGTTGACCAACTGCACACCATTTTAGATGCGGCAGCAGAAACTTTTAGAACAATTCTTACAGAAGAACAGCAAGACGATTTTAGGGCAAAATGTAAAACCTATGTTCGCTTGTATGTATTCCTTGCCCAGATAGTTCCATTTGTAAATCCATATTTGGAACGGCTTTACCTTTTTCTAAACCACTTGCAAAATAAATTGGGTAGG
This sequence comes from Bacteroidota bacterium, assembly GCA_018268075.1. GTDB lineage: Bacteria > Bacteroidota > Bacteroidia > Chitinophagales > Chitinophagaceae > Ginsengibacter. Next base: position 3,179 of record JAFDXH010000168.1, read on the forward strand.
CAACGGGAAGAAGATTTGGCACAAGGTATTTTGGATAATATAGACATGGAAAACCTACGTTACCAATTGGAAGGCACAGCCAATATAGTGTTGCAACAAGGCGATGAATTGCAGCCAATACCAACGGATATGAGGGGCGGTAAAGCGGAACCTGAAATGGAGTATCTCTCAAATATTGTAAAGGCGTTTAATGACAGGTTTGGCACAGCGTTCACGAATGAGGATAAGGTAAAAAAAATGACACAGGATTTAATGCAGGATGTAGCCAACGACCAGGAGTTTGTAAATGCTTTTCAACATTCAGATACCCAAAACGCAAAAATCACTTTTGAAGATGTGCTGAAAAGGAAATTGATAGACCACATTGA
>JAFDXH010000169.1 GCA_018268075.1 Bacteroidota bacterium
TCTTCTTTTTATAAAAATCATCCGACCAGTCCCGTTTTTAGATCCGGTATCCACTCAAATCCACCCTCTTTTCCGGTTTTGACCATTACCTTTTCCTATGTGAATTCAAGCCCCTTCTCTTTTGTTGATACCAGATTCTTTGAAACTGCTTTTTGATGCGGGACTATGACCGGTATGTCACCTGCATCTTTAACCATATAAAATCATTTACTACTATTATAATCAGTAAACTCCAATCTATAATTTCCGCATAGTCAATAAAATTAGAGTTTAATGGCTTATACAAGGCCAATGCTCAGCTACAAGCTTAACACAAAACTCCTTATGCTTTATTTAATACTGGATGAAAAAGTCTGTATCTTAAAATACTGCAATACTACCGACAACAGGCGAATGTAGTTTTAGGCCTTAATTAAAATATACCTGTATGTATAAGATACATTAAACCTTTCGAAATATTTTCACATTCTTTATTTTGTGTCGCAAAGGAGTTTCAACAAACTTATAACTTAATGCCGACAAAAAGATAAGCGCAATACAAGAGATATAAAATTTTAAAATGTCGTTTTCAATATGCAGAAAATGTAAAAGACTATACATCCACCGAAAAACAGGTATCTGTAAAATATAAAGTCCATAGCTTATCTCTCCCAGGAAAACAAATAGCTTCCTGTTAAAGATTTTTGTCAGCCTACCTGTATTTGATGAAAGTAAAACGATAAACGGAACGAAAAATAAAGCCAAAAGGCCATTATGAACATTTAGGCTCATCGGCAGTATCCGCAAGAACAAAATAATACAGATTACTACACCGGCTATGGCCAAATCATACCTTCCCGTTAACCTGTCATAATTTCTGATAAAAAATAAACCAGCTAAATTTCCAACAAGGAACTCATTCAAATGCATGAATGGGAAATAATAAAAAAAATTGTGCTTCTGTAGAGAATCTGAGGTATGCAAATCAGGTGACTCAATAAAGTAAAAAGAAACCTGACATAGCATCCAAAAAAGGATAATAATTATAGCAATCGCTCTATATTTCTCTTTTTTACTGTAAATAAAGTTCAGCAAAAAAGGAAAAATCGCATAAAAGAAAAATTCTACAGCTAAAGACCATCCCGGATAATTAAACGATAAAGCCTGAGATGGAATCCATGACTGGATAACAAGCAGGTTGAAAATTAGCCCTGTAGTATCAACCGTCTCTTTTTTAAATAGCAGGTGGCCAAAAAGAAGACATATAGCCAAAAAATAAGCAGGATAAATCCGGGCAACCCTATTTTTAAAATATTCAATTGCATTGACCCCAGGCTTTTTGCTGTACGCAATTATCATCACGAAGCCTGACAAAATAAAAAAATAGCCTACTCCAACTCCTGCTTTTCTAAATATAAACGATATGCCTTCGTTGTTAAATGGAGAAACCTCTCTTCCGAAATGAAATATTACGATTGATATAGCAGCTATAAATCGTGAAAAAGTTATTTGTTCTACTCTCATTTAAGCATAATAATTCTGATAATAATCAATTTGCCACTGCTTTCCCAAGCCTCCGTTTTTTCAAAGCAGTGATGAAAATACAAACCTTTGTATACTATGTTTCTGGCGCAACTAAACATCAGCTTCGAAAAGCTGTCCCCTGCTGCTATAATACCGTAGCTTTCTTTTTACTTTGCAAAATAACTTAAATAAAAACAACATCCAGAAATCCGTATTTTTTTGTTTGTTTATACTCTATCGTCCTTCTATATAAATACTTCTCTGGTTTATCAACAAATCTTACTTCAACTGGATTGCTATGGACTTAACTACGAGTACAGGACTGCATAATTCTTTCATCTGAGTATTTTACTTCCAAAACCGCAACTACTATTCCGTCTATTTAGCTCTTCTGTATATTCCAGGCATCCATTCCCTTCTGCTTTCATACGCATTATCCAGAATGACCTTAATCATTTGTTTACTTGTAAATTTTTTGAAACCCCTAAGAACATGCTTAAATTATTTTCTTTTGCTGAAATAAGTAAAGACAGATGATTGTTCAGCTACAACAAACTTTATAAAATGAACCGCTGATCGATTTCGCATTTTGTAACTACCACCACTCATATTTTTTTAAAAGTAGAAAGTATAATGGCTTATACAAGGCCAACGCTCAGTCTGTGAATAGATAATCGTTTCGTTCCGGGTTTCCTTGGTCATACTAATAAATCAGGTTACAATATTTAAGATTCAACTTTAAAAATTCGGAGGAAGGTTCAACAAAAAATGGCTTATGACCTAAGAGGCTTATTGAGAAAATATCGTTTTTATTTAATACAAAAAGTAATTTTCATAGCTGCTGTAAGAAGCAAAGAGTAACTCTTTATTCTTTAAGTATAATGTTTTCCGCGAAAAATAAAACGAACCGGGTACAACCACACTAAACAGGAAAACAAGAAAACCAATTTTCCAGTTTTTAAAAATTTTATATAATTAATTATCGGCGCTTTTAATTGTAACTATACGGATCGTTGCTTTCCCCAATTGGGGTTAATGTTGAATGCAGTCCTGTATAGCTTCATTAACTTTTAGTGCTGTTTTACGCATTGTAAGTAAAGGGCCAAAAAAATAGTTTTTATTTATAGGATCCTGAACTACCCGCTACACTTTTTTGGCTACAATATAAGCCCGGGGTTCGCCAACAGTAAATTCCTTTTTGCCGGGAATGCTATATACTTTTTCTATTTTAAACCCGGCCTCATTAAGCATTTTTTGCATTTCCGAATAACTGAAAATATAGTCAATAGCCTGTTTAACTTCCGTATTACCTTTCTCATCAATCATTATAAATTCTGTTTCAATACGGGTGGGGTTAAAAAGATATACGCTATCATTTAATACTTTGTAGTTGCCCTCGTAGGACCAGGATTTCTCAGCGAAATTTTTTATCACAGTTTCTGCCAGTGACCATGTGTTGATTAGAAAATAACCGCTATTGTGTAAACTGTCCGCTACCATTTTCATCAGCTTCATACTCTCCCCTTCGTTAAAAAAATTCAGGCTGTTGCCCATGCAAAGAGCAAGGTCAAATCTTGAGGAGGCTTGAAACCCTAATACATCCGACTGTATTGTTTGCAGAGATAGATTCTCAGCTAATCCTACTTTTTTAATTTCTTCAATGTAGTCATTGAGGTTATCAATTGCCGTCACATTCATTCCTTTCCTCGCCAGACCAATGGAATGGCGACCATAACCACACATAATGTCCAGTATTTTACTTCCCGGCTGAAGATTGAAA
>JAFDXH010000016.1 GCA_018268075.1 Bacteroidota bacterium
AAGGATACAGCAAGAATTGCGGGGCTTCTTTACCTGCTTCAAATTCCCATTGGGGTATTTGGTATCATGTATATTCCTAAAATTTTAGTTGTTCCGGGCAATGTATCAGTAACAATTTCTAATATTTTGGCAAATGAATTTCTTTTTCGCCTGAGCATTGTATGTGCAATTTTATGTGCGTTAATTACTGTTTTCACAGCCGTCTTTATTTCGAAATTGCTTAAACCGATAAATGAAAGTTGGGCAAAAGCGATAATATTACTTACTGCATTAGTAGCTCCAATTTCCATGGTAAATGAACTTTTTAATGTTGCAGTTTTGCTATTAGCTAAAGATTCTTCTGTAGTATCAGGATATTCTGAAAATCAGGTTCACTCATTGCTTTTTCTATTTTTAGAATTGCATAAATATGGAATGCAAATAATAGGTATATTTTTCGGTCTTTGGCTTTTGCCAATGGGGTACCTGGTAATTAAATCAAATATTATTCCTAAGACTATCGGAATCCTGCTATTAGTAACCTGCTGTGGGTATCTTATTGACTTTACAACATTTTTCCTCATTCCAGGCATAAAAGTCGTGGTTAGTGAATATGCCTGGTTAGGCGAGGTTTTGATGGTACTATGGCTATTAATTAAGGGGGATAAACTAAAAATTAAAAGCAGTTGACAGTTGGAATGAGATATTGCAAATCAAAAATTTTGGCAAAATAGCAAAGCCGCAAGAGATATAAAACAAGTTAATTTATGATTGAAAAAACTAAGACAGCAAGAATCGCAGGTTTAATCTACTTGGTTGTAATAATTACTGGGCTATTCAGTCTGGCTTATGTCCCCCAAAAACTTATAGACTGGAACAATAGTAGGGTAACATTCAATAACATTACTGCTTCTCCTTCCTTATTTGGGTTAGGCATTTACAGCAGTGTAGTTTGCTATCTGGCCTTTACCTTTCTGCCACTTTTTTTATACAAGCTTTTAAGAACGGTTAATGAATCACATGCAAGGGCAATGGTGCTATTGTCGTTATTAAGTGTGCCTTTGTCATTTAACAATTTGCAACATAAATATGCCGCACTAACACTCACAGGAAAAGCATCCTTTTTACAAAATATTTCAATAGAAAATTTACAAAGCAAACTGATGTTCTCTCTTCATCAGTATAATGATGGGATTTTGCTTGCAACGGTATTTTGGGGTCTTTGGCTTTTCCCATTTGGATTGCTGGTTTATAAGTCTGGATTTATACCCAAGTTTTTAGGCATTTTATTGATGCTGGGCTGTGTGGGATACCTGATAAATTTTACCGGAAATACCTTACTTGACAATTACCCCAAAATCGGAATAGGAAAATATATGGGTATGCTGCCGGCAGTTGCAGAAATCTGCGCTTGTTTTGGGCTGCTATTTTTTGGTTTAAAAGCAAAAAGAAATGGAAAGTAGAAAATGGCAATATGAAGATTTTAAAGTTAATGTAAAACTGGTGCTCTCAGCACTTTGGGCTTCCGTAATGTTATTATACATCTATGGCGATTATTTTGAATTATACGTTCCTCAAAAAGTAGAAGGGTTACTGCATGGGCAAAATTTATTAAATACTCCTTACAAGTTGCTTTTTGCAACAATTATTTTGACCATTCCTTCACTGATGATTTTTCTTTCACTAATAATGCCACCAAAATGGAACAGAATTTTAAATATTTCAATTGGTGCATTTCTAACCGTGTTCACTTTGCTCGTAGGGATTTCATCGTTTAGTGAATGGAGGATATTTTATGTAATGCTATCTTTTTTAGAAAGCATTATCACATCAGTGATAGTTTGGAAAGCTTGGTACTGGCCGAAGTATTAAGTATTCCGGTTGATAAAAACTACAACTCAATAAAATGAAGCATGAATGAATTACAATTATCCTCTTATATAACATATCTAAAACTTTAAAAAATGAAACTACTCAAGACCTCTCTTTTTATTGGATTAATCATTTCACTTGTGGCCTCTTGCAAAAAATCAGGTTCGGACACTGTTAATACTTACCCCAAACAAGTTAATATCACATACAGGGTTAGCAGTACAACAACTAATAATCTGGTATCAATAACCCATGACAACGAAACCGGAGGACAGACTACAGTTAACAACCCATCATTACCATTCACGAAAACCATCACAAAAACTGTGAACAAATACAATATTATAACCCTTGGCTATTTTGTTAATCCTGCTCAAACCGTAAAGTTGGAAATATTAGTTAACAATGAGGTTGTAAAATCCCAAGTATATAATAGCCCTAACTCTGCAATGTCATATACTTTTCAATAACTAAGAAGGGACTTAATATTAAAAACAAAAAAGTATATAACATGAAAAAATCGTTCGGAATTTATTTAGCCTTTATAATCTTTTCAGTATTCTCCAGTTCCTGCACTAAAGAAAGGTATATTGATGAGCCTGGGAATTTGGTGCCAAAAACTATAACGGAAGATGAAAATCTTCCGTCAATAACCGTGAATGGTGCAAAGCTGCATTCAGAAGCTTTTGGTCCAAAAGACAGCACATTAATTATATGCATTCACGGCGGCCCGGGAGGAGACTACCGATATATGCTCAATTGCAAAACTCTTGCAACAAAGGGCTATCGGGTTGTTTTTTACGACCAACGGGGTGCAGGACTTTCTCAACGATTCTCCAAAAGTTGGTATAAATCCCAAGGCAGCGATGCCATTAATAAAATTTTTTATGATGAATTAAAAGGCGTAATAGCACATTATAAAACATCTGCTTCGCAAAAAGTAATTCTATTAGGCCAGTCTTGGGGAGCAATGTTGGCTACCGGATACACTGGCAAATATCGAAACGAAATAAATGGATTAATTGTAGCCGAACCGGGTGGATTAAAATGGGACGATGTGGTTGACTACGTTTCCGAATCAAGGTCTTTCAAGTTATGGAGC
>JAFDXH010000170.1 GCA_018268075.1 Bacteroidota bacterium
TAATTTTAAAAAAATCATTTACATCCCTTTTGGTAAATAATTTTTCGCATTCTGTTCTCAAGGGTTCAAGAACATAACTTAAACTTTCACATGCTGAACGCATTTTATCTAAAGTTGTTGGTTCTTCAAAAAATAGTTTTTTTGCATGATTGATAATTGAGTCAATCCTTTGTTCTCCGGTAGAAATTTCTTGGTTTACAAGTCCTATCATTGGAATTTTAGGTAATTCTTTTTCAACCTCTTCAATGCCATAATCCATCAGTGTTACTTTTTGATAAACTATTCTATGTCCTGCCATTCCTAACCTATTTCCAATTTTAATAAAATATTTATTTTCTAAATGGTCAATTATTTTATTAAACTCTTCTTCTCCTGTCGCGTAAGCCAAAGGATAATCTCTGATTGAATTAAATTCAAAATCTGCATAATCATTGCCTTCATTTTTATACATAAACTTTAAAAGTTGCAAACTTTTTTCGATAAATGTTTTGGGATAATTTATATTTTTTATACCGTTTTCAAGAAAGTCAGTATTTATTAATGGAGGTTCAGTTTTATTTTCAAATGACTCCCGACAAATTCCAGCAAGTATAGGATGTTTGAAAAGCTTACTGTTTATAAAATTTTGATAAGTCGGAAGAGCAATTTTTACTTTTCCTACCAATATGAATTCATAAGTGTACGTCATGTCTGTAGTTGGATAGATTTTTGATTCTGATGGATCCATTCTTAATCCCGTTAAAGGGCAAATATTCATTAGCATACTTTTTATATTCTTTATTTACTGCCATTCTCCACAATCGCTATTTCTTCTTCTGTCAAATCATAAAGTTCATAAACTAATTGATCGATTTGATTTTCAAGAAAAGATGTATCGGATTGTATATTTTCTGATTTTGCTAATATTATTTTTTTGACACTGTTCTCTAATTCATTAGAATGAACGATTGTAGGCAAAGGCAATTGTTCAATGTATTTAGGTTTTATATTGTAATCGACAAAACAATTAGAAAAATACCAATTCATTAATGTTGAATTTAATATTCCTAAAAGACTCTCGAGGGAATTCCCATTTTCAGAAATGATAAAAGAAAAGTTATTAAGTGGATAGTATTCTCCTCTAATATCAAGAGCACAAACAAGCCTAATCGGCATACTTATTTTTCGGATATATTGTATTAGAATCTTTGGTTGCTCATAATTTATATTATTTAATCCAGCCAATTCCTTGCAAACATTCAGATAGTCCCCTTGCCAATCTATTACGTATTTTTTAATATTGTTTGCGGATGAAGCACATTTTTTCCAGTTTGATTTATCAACGATTTCTTTTGATAAAAATCTCTTATTATTTCCTGTCTTTATCCCATATACTACCTTATAAAAATTCTTTACTGGTTTCAATCCAGATAGTTTATTTAATAAATTTTCTTTCAATTCATTAGTTGTCAGATTAAAAACATGATCGCTTTTATTTTCAAATTTATCTTGCTCAATTTTATTGATACTAAATCCCTCAAAGTTTATAAGATCGTAAACACGTTTTGTTTCTTGGGATTTATATAGTGTAATTAAATTATTTAAAACTTTGCCCTTTTGCAAAACATAGATAGCAGGTACAATATCAGGAGCATCAGCAAACACCTGCTTTTCAAGTTCTAAAAGTGATATAATTGTATTATCTAAGAATTCTTCTTTTCTGACAGGAGAAAATTTATTAAGATAATAAATTGTGTTTGTAGTTATGTAAGAAAAATATCCATTGTTTTTTAATAATTTCTTAAATGCCAAGTCAATGAAATAGGTATAAATTTCCACTTCACCTGAAGTTGAAACAAAGTGATTTTTCAGATACTCTTTTTCGTAGTCCGATAAGTCAACTCCATACGGCGGATTCCCAATGACCACATCAAACCCTACAAACTTACCTTCATCATCCAACACTTCTGGAAACTCAAACCGCCACTCAAAAGCATTTTCATAAATCTTATTGTTCTTTATTTCTTCTATTTCTGCTTCCAGCTTTTTGGTTTCCGAGGTCAACTTTTGTACCTGCTTATTCCAGGCGGCTTTTTCTTTTTGGCTTTTTTCAAAAAGCTGTGTTTGGTTGGTAAGCGTAAACAATTCACCGGATAATTTTCTCAGCTTTTTTATCTTGTGGTCGTTCAAAGATATTTCGCTTCGGAAATCATTTTTAATATCCCTTATCAGCCGCTCCATTTCCCTTTTCTGTTCTTTGTTTTCTGCGTTGCGATAAGTATCCACAGCAATTCGATAACTATCTATCGTCCATTTACTTTTTTTCAACGCCTGGGTAAGGTCAGCATCTATCGCGAAGCGGCTCACCAAAGAGTTTCCGCATTTGATATTGATGTCAATATTGGGAAGTGTTTCTAATTCTGTAGCATTTTTATAGTAAGCATTTTTCAGCAACTCGATCCACAAACGTAACCGGCATATTTTTACCGAATTTGGATTGATGTCAACACCAAATAAACAATTTTCAATGATCGTCTGCTTCTTATGAAATAGCGTTTCCTGTACTCGCCGGCTTTCAGGATCGTTAGGATGATACTCAAAGAAATCTCCGTCTTCATCAGTTATGATCAGTTCATCATTTACTACTTGTATCTCATAACGGTTCAGAGATTTACCGGATTTATCCTCCAGTATTTTGAGATAACTTTTTACAGCGATCATTTCATTCAATGCAGAAACTAAAAAGTGGCCAGAGCCTACTGCCGGATCACAAATCTTAATGCTGTTAATGATCTCGTTTGCTTTTGCCCGACTAATACTTTTGGGAACCAAATCATAAATATCCTCCATCCTTTCAATCCTTGAATCCTGCAAATCATTATTTAGACAATATTCACCAAACTTTTGAATAACGGCTTTGCTGATCGTTTCGCGGCACATATACATCGTGATGAAGCCGGGTGTAAAAAAAGAACCTTCTTTGTAACCATTTATTTTTTCAAAGATCAACCCGAGTACAGAAGCATTGATCAGTGTTTTATTGTCTTCCTGTATCTCTTCGGAGCCTTCGCTGCTGAAATCATAGGCATTGAGAAATTCAAACAAATATTGCAGTGTGGTGAGGTTGCCGGTTCTCTTTTTAGCTTGTTCATTTTTCAAAACTGTTGAAGGAAGAACCGGCAGCGTCTTATCGTCCTTTAAATTGCTGATAAAAAGCGTTTGTTGTTCTATTTCTGTAGGTTCAAAAAGCGAACTGTTCAGGTAAGGCACTTGCTGAAATGCCTGTTTTACATCGGCGTTTCGTTCTTCGAATCTTCTTGCCAGCACCTGGAAGAACAAACTATTGAGATCGTCAAAATTTTTGATCTTATTGAAATTGAGAAAAGAAAATGATTCGTCGCCTTTGTGATAAGAAATCAATTGCGCTTCCAGAAGTTTCAAAAACAATATTCTGTTCATCCATGTAATGCTTAATTCCAGTGCAATATTGAACAAGCGTTCGTCATTTGTGGTGCCAAAATGAGTGGCGTTATCAAGGCGGCTGATCTTATCAAGACTGTCTAACTGAATAATGGCATCTTCCAAAATGGAACCTGAATTTCTTTCACCTTCTTTGTTTCTGCCAATAATTTTCTTACTTCCTTCTTTGGTTTCTGCAAGTCCGATAATGTGAAGCAGCTCTGTATAAAAACGTTTATCAAGGCTGTTGCTGTCATTGGCAAAAGGAAGCTTTAAAAGATGCTCCGGCGATAAAAGCTTAAATAAAGCGATCAGTTTATTATCATCGCTTTTGTTGGAATTGCGAAGCGGGTTTTGATAATCGCGTATGTCGAAATAGGTGAATTCAATTTCCTGCGTAAGACGCGCCAAAAACGGCTCTGCAATTTGTTTATAAAAGAAATCTGTTTTAATACCTGATAATCTTTGCCCTTCAAAATCATTAAATTGTTTTACCAGGTTTTTATTTTCTGCAAACAGCCTTTCAAAAAGCGTTGCATCAAAGATGAACCATTCATTAATATTGGTGATAACAAGATGCTTTAATTCGAGATTTTTGTGAGTGATCCTTTCCTCGAGGTAATAAAGCATCAGTTCGTGAAAAGCCTTTGCATTCAGCTTTTCAGTCGTTATCATCTCGCCTTTGTTCGTTGGTTTTTTTGCTTCAATGATCACACCAACAGGCGAGGCGGCATTGTTTCCGTTATGAATCACAAGGTCTTTGCGTCCTTTGGTATTGATAAAATAAGCGGGATCGTAATAAGTCTTTTTTAAAAAATCAGAAACAAGGTTTTTATGAAATTCTTCTGATTCGGTGTCGTTTGTCCGGTCGAGAAGCTGGATGAGATTTGCTTTAAAGCACTCAATATCGGTTCGGTTCGGCTTTACTTTTAAAAATGCTTTGTTGAGCGCCTTTTTTGGTTTCAGTTCTTTTATGTTCATTAAAAATTTCCCTTTCAGTAGCTTTTCTTTTGTTAATCAGAATATCTGGTTGATCAAATATACAGTTAAATTCTATGAATCATTATGGGATTTAAACGTCGGTTTACTTGAAGAATTTCCTTTGTTTAAAGATTTTTTTGGAAATAGAAAAACCAATTAGTTATGCGTTTACCGCTTTAATAAAAATTTCTTAGTTGATAGTCAAGAGGTACAAGGGTACAAAATAAAAATAAAAAAAGTTGGACTTGTACACGCTTTCATGTAGGTGTTCTTTTGTGTAGAAATTAAAACAATCGGAAGCGCCTTAACAGCGAAGATTGATTAGCGAAACACAATTAAATAAGAAGCACATGTTTACAAACATCTCATGGACGGACTACTTCATTACAGTGACCATATTGTTGGCAATTTACTATCTCTTCGTAGGAATACGATATTATGCAGAAGACATGAAAGACCTGTTATCCGGCAGGCGGAAATTAAACCTGAAAACAGCCTTACCCTTCAACTCAAAAGGTGAGTATCCTTCATCCACGGACGGAAATATCCATCCATCTGAGGCCTCATTTGAAGAAACAACGGATAAAGAGTTTACAGAGTTAGAACATCTTATCGAACGTCTTAAAGCATTAATTGCAGATGCTTCCCGTCGAAAGATGATTCCGCAGGAATTTAAGCAGTACCTGAGCCTTGTATTGAAAGAATATCCATCAGTAAAAAATTCGTCTCTCCGGGCATCAGTAAATGAACTTATAATATCAGAATGTGAAAAATATGGGACTGTTACACTTACAGAGGATGAAGCGGATTTAGTGTGGAAGGATTGAATGTAACAGTCTTCAGCGGAGTGTGCTTTCCCACCCGTCCCCGTGCGTAAGGGCAAGTGTGACAGGAATAGTGGGTAATGAGGTGGCGAAGCCGCTCCGCTTTTTTATCGTCTCTCTTTTTATTTTAAACTTTAATAAACGTGTATTATGAAAATGTGCAGTTGGAAAACTAAAAACTTTAACCGTAGAAAGTTAATCATGCTCGGTGTCGTAGTGGCACTAACCCTTATTCATTATGGTGCATTTGCACAGGACGGTATTGAGGGTATCAATGAAGCGAATACCAAAGTTCGCAGCTACTTTTCGGCAGGTACCAATCTCATGTATGCTGTAGGCGCATTATTGGGATTGATAGGCGCTGTAAAGGTGTACCAGAAATGGAATGCAGGTGACCAGGACACAGGCAAAGTTGCCGCCGCCTGGTTTGGCAGTTGTATTTTCCTCGTAGTGGTAGCTACTGTTATTCAATCCTTCTTTGGTGTTTAAAAAAATCAGGAAAGTATGCAAAATGTATTGATGCAAAAGTTGTGGACGTATATCGTCCACAACAATCCTGAA
>JAFDXH010000171.1 GCA_018268075.1 Bacteroidota bacterium
ACCTTCTTAAAAAACCGGCAGGCGCCAATGAAATGTTTGCATTGGTGACAGATATTTTTATTTTTATTTTATTACTGCTTTACTGTGTAACAACCATATAACCCGCACACTTAAATCATTGGCATACAGGTATTGCGGTACCAACAATAGACAATATTCAGATTATTTTGTTTTCATCTTATTCCTGTAGGCAAAAGTATTCAGTATAAGGTGCTTATGGCTACCTTCAAAATACATATCAACATGATTGACTTGTATTTCAGTAACATCAGCTAATGCAGTGCCAACACCGGATTGCATCCAAATCAGATATCACCTTACTAGAACGAAATTCCTACAGGATTTGCTACCCTGCAGCTTGGGTCAAAATTTCACAACACTGCTACTTTGAATCATTAGTATTAAATTCGACTTACGGTTTTCAGAATCTTCCACTGTGGATTACCAAAAATGCAGATGGTGATTGATAAAAATATACCATTAAACAAGAATAAAAAATCAAAATGACAATTTCAAAATCGTTAGCTCTTTCAATGTTTGTAAGCCTAAATTTATTGCTCAACACTAGCCTTACAGCACAGAATATTAAATCGAAAAATTTAAAAAAAGGGCAACCCAATACATCAATGGCTACTTATGAAAAATATATTGATGACAATGCAGATGCACACCTAAAAGAATTTTTTGAGTTGATATCTATTCCAAGCATTTCATCTATTCCCTCGCACAAGCCAGATATTGAAAAAGCAGCAGTATGGATTGTAAATAAATTAAAGGCCATTGGCATTACCACTGCACAAGCAATTGCAACAGATGGGAACCCTGTGGTGTATGCCAGTTGGGACAATGCCCCCGGAAAGCCTACTGTTTTAATTTATGGCCATTATGATGTGCAGCCTGTAAAAGAATCTGAATGGGTACATTCGCCTTTTGTTCCAATATTAGAAGATGGAAAAATATTTGGCCGCGGTGCGAGTGATGACAAGAGTGGTGTAATGACAACAATTTGGGCTTTGGAAGCCCTACTGCATAGAGATGGCAAATTACCAGTAAATGTAAAATTTATGTTTGATGGTGAAGAAGAAATTGGCAGCCCGCATTTTAAAAATTTTATTATTCATAACAAAGAATTATTGAAAGCTGATTTTGCTTTGAATGCAGATGGATCCCAATTCGGAGATACGCTACCTTCCATTACGCTGGGGTTGAGGGGTATTGCTCAATTAGAGTTTAATGTAAAGACGGCTAATGTAGATGCCCATTCGGGGCAATTTGGCGGCAAAACTCCTAATGCTGTAGTAGCCATGTCACAAATCATTGCTTCATTTTTTACCAAAGAAGGTAATGTAGCTGTAGAAGGATTTTACGACAAAGTATTGCCTGCTACTTTGCAAGAAAAAGAAATGATAAAGAAATTGGATTATGATTCTACAATAGACATGAAAATATTAGGCACAACTACCGATGTAGGGGATAGAACTTATTCTCCACTTGAGCGCGTATGGTATCGCCCAACACTTGAGGTCATTGGCATGCAAGGCGGTTATACTGCTGCTGAAGGTTTTTCAAATATCATTCCGGCAAATGCCATGGCCAGAGTAGCCTGCAGGCTGGTCAGCAATCAATCAGGCAAAGAAATAATTGATTTAATAGTAAAACATATAAATAAGAATTGCCCGCCCGGCGCTACGGTAAGCTATAAATATATAGACAGCTATGCAAGACCAATGCAATTCCCTACCGATTCGAAGGCCTACCAGTATGTTGCAGATGTGCTCACAAAAATTTACGGCAAACCTCCTTTACAAATTGCAGCCGGTTTTACGGTGGGGCCCATGATTGATATTAAAGAACAGTTGGGGCTATTTACCTATTCATTAGGCATGGAACAAGCAGATGAACGATGGCACGCTTCAAATGAGTATTTCAGGCTATCGAGCATGCGCAAAGGCCAACTATTATACTGCTATTACTTACTACATTTAGCAAACGAAGAAAGTAAATTGAAAAAATAGAACCGAGGCCTTCATGTTTTAGGGGTGCCACATAAATCTAAAAATAAAAATGTGAAGCCATTCATCAGCTATTGATAGATAAATAAATTGGCCTAAATAAATGATGAATATCAGGGAAGCTAAAATTAAAAACATAAGCAAATTCAAATTGTATGAAATTCTTTAACAGAAAACAAACTATCGAATCCTGATGTAGTAACAGATAAAAGTTGTGAAGGATCTAATGCGGTAAGAGGCAAAGGCTGGGTATGCCAGATTGAAAATACAATTGTAGGTTTTGCAATTGTTGACCTAAAAGAAAATAATATTGGGGCATTATTTTTAAATCCCATATTTGAGAAAAAAAGAAATCGGGCAGCAGCTTCACAAGATAAAATTAGTCTGGTATTTTACACAAAGACCTGCCACAGTTTGATAAGGGACAGCATTCAAAATAAGAACAGAAAAATTTTATAGAAAAGCAGGATGGACTGAAGTAGGAATGCATGGAACAAAAGAAATCAAATTTGAAATGACCTAAAATAACTGGGTAGCAAAACCCTAAGCACACATTGGGCTTTGACAACAATGAAGTTAATAAATTAAATAAACCACTATAATAATTATATTTACAAGTATCAGGTAAGCCCATGAAGGGGCTACATCTGGCGCTATTAGCCATGCGGCTAAAAAATGATCTAAAAATTTCTATGAAAAAAAAATTAACAGCAGCATTTATTTTCTTATTATTTTTTGGCGCCTTAAATGCGCAACAGTTATACTCCGAAAATAATGGCAAATTAAAGCTAACCCTACAAGGCGCATCCCACCTTGCTTCGTTACCACTCAAATGTATAGATAAAGAATATCCCTACAAGCCTGGGTATGTTATTAGTGACTCTTCATTTTCAAATCCACAAAAATTACATCCAGCTTTTTGTGGCTGTTTCGATTGGCATTCTTCAGTGCATGGGCATTGGTTATTGGTGGCGCTGCTAAAGCAATACCCGCAAATGCCCGAAGCCGATATCATCCGGCAAAAACTTAACAATCAATTATCTGCAGAAAATATCAAAATAGAGTCTGCTATATTCAAAGGTGATAATAAAACTTTTGAAAGGCCTTATGGCTGGGCCTGGATATTGCAATTGCAAAATGAATTACTTACATGGAAAGATATTGCAGGTCGACAATTAAGCAGCAATCTGAATCCTTTAGCACGCTTAATTGCTAATGAGTGGGTTGGCTATCTTGAAAAATTGCAATATCCTGTACGCGAGCCAGAACACTTTAATTCCGCATTCAGTATGTGCCTTGCATGGGATTATGCCCTCACCGCCAAAGACACCTTGCTGCAAAGAGCCATTAAAAAGGCAGCCATGCGATTTTTCAAAAAAGATGTAAACTGCCCAACCTCTTATGAACCGGGTGGCTACGATTTTCTGAGCCCTTGCCTTGAAGAAGCAGACCTGATGCAAAGAATATTGCCTAAAAAAGAATTTGCAATTTGGTTAAAAAAATTTATGCCAGAGCTATATACTAATCCCAAGGCAGCATTTCAAGTAGGTATAGTAAGCGATCCCAATGATGGCAAAATGACACATCTCTACGGGCTTGATTTCTCTCGTGCATGGTGCCTGAATGATATAGCAGGCAGTATGCCCG
>JAFDXH010000172.1 GCA_018268075.1 Bacteroidota bacterium
AAAAGCCGCGCCTCATTCTTGCTCCAACAAGGGGATTTTAGCTTTAGTTAATCCCTTTTTTTTGAAATAGTTTCTTTCCCATTTTGGCGCGAGGTTGCGATTTTGGATGTTTGATAGACCTGTGCTTAAGCGTTACTATTTTCGTTTAACCATCGTAGTTATAACCATTTTGCAAAAAAAGATTTGCTTTAGATTGCCACGCTTTGAGAGACTTAGCTGAAACCAAAAATAATTATCCATTACGCAGCATGTTCTTACAAATCTGCATAGCTTCTCTTTTTATACCCAACCTTTTCCAGACAATTTACCTCTACGCTGTACACACCAAAATCATTTACTACTTTACCCTTCATCTTATAAAACCCTTTGCCCCTTAGCGGATACCGGCGAAGCGCATCCGGAAAGTGTACAGTATCTATCCAATCTAAGTTGATATCCAGAAAAGTGCCAAAAGCCATCCTGTCGCGGTTTACAGTAGTTACACTTTTGTAGTCAATAAAATAGCCCAGCACTGTTACGGTGCGGCCCTCGCTTGCAGCAAGGTCTTTAGCAAGCGTATATTCATAACCGTTATCTTCTGCTATTTCAAAAGGGTTGCACATAGGAAAATCCAGCAGCTCTATCTGATCGTACAGATCATCTATACGGTTGTCGGGCAGGGGCGGTAGTGCAAAGTTTAATGGCGCCGACTCAAATATAGGCGGGCCGCCCGCCAGATGCATCTTGTTTTTTTTCAGCAAGAAATTGGCTTCCCACAAAAGTTGCTTTTTTGTCTTGCGTGTAAATGCAAAAGCGCCTATGCTGATGAGGATATTTAACTGCTCCTGCCCTATGCTGGTACGCTCTGTAAAATCCTGCAGGTGCAGGTACCTGCCGGCGCTTTTTCGTTCTTCAATTATTTTTTCTGCAGTTTCGCGTTGCAGCGATTTGATGTGTACAAAGCCTGTATATACTTCATTGCCTTTTATATTGGTAAGGTAGTCGCTTTCATTTACATCGGGCAGGTGAATGGCGGCACCGCATTTGCGAAGTTCTAAAAAATATAATTCGGTGCTATAAAAGCCGCCAAAATTATTAATCACCGCCACCATAAACTCTTTAGGATAATAGGTTTTCAGGTAAAGGCTTTGGTAGCTCTCTACCGCAAACGAGGCCGAGTGTGCCTTTGAAAAGCTATACCCACCAAAGCTTTCTATCTGCCGCCATATTTCGGCAGTGGTGGCATCTTTATATTTTCTTTCTTTGCAGTTAGCAAAAAATTTTTCTTTGATGCGCTGCATCTCTTCATTGCCACGGTACTTGCCACTCATAGCACGGCGCAGTATATCGGCCTCGCCCATATCTAGCCCGGCAAAGTGGTGCGCTACCTTTATTACATCTTCCTGAAATACCATTACGCCATAGGTTTCTTTCAGCAATTCTTTCATGATGGGGTGTATGTAATCTATATGTTCAGGGCTATGGTAGCGCTCTATGTAGGCGCGCATCATACCACTGCTCGCTACACCCGGGCGTATGATGGAGCTGGCCGCTACCAGCGTTATGTAGTCGCTGCACTTTAGCTTTAGCAGTAGCTGACGCATGGCCGGCGATTCTATATAAAAACAGCCAATTGTATTTACCGTGCGTATCTGCTCTTTTAGCCGGGGGTCTTTTTTAAATTGCTGAAAGGCGTGTATGTTAATGTCCACTCCCTTATTCTGCCGTACCAGCCGCAGGCATTCTTTAATGTGGCCAAGCCCGCGCTGACTAAGAATATCCAATTTATAAAGGCCTACATTTTCTGCAACAAACATATCGAGTTGCACCGTAGCAAACCCTTTGGGCGGCATAAACACTGTAGCATATTCTGTAATGGGCTTTTCTGCAATGAGCATACCGCCCGGGTGGATGGATAAGTGATTGGGAAAATTTTCAATCAGCTTTCCGTATTGCAAAATGAGCCGATGAATTTTATCATCGGCGCTGCGGGCTGCCGATAGCGCATCTATTTCTTCTTTGGGCAGGCCAAATACTTTGCCCAGCTCTCTTACTACAGCACGATATTGAAATGTAGCATACATGCCGAGCAATGCCACATGTTTTTTTCCATATCTTTTAAATACATAATCAATTACTTCATCGCGATCCAGCCATGAAAAATCCATATCAAAATCCGGTGGTGAGGTACGATATGGATTAAGAAAGCGTTCAAAATAAAGATCCAGCTCCATCGGGTCCACATCTGTAATCTGCAGGCAATACGCCACGATAGAGTTAGCGCCACTGCCACGACCCACATAGTAAAAGCCACGCGATTGTGCATAGCGGATGATATCCCAGGTAATGAGGAAGTAAGCATTAAACCCAAGCTGATCTATAATCTTCAATTCTTTCTCTACTCGCTGCCATGCTTTATCATTATCGCCATATCGAAACCGAAATCCATCATTGGCAAGTTTGGAAAGCAGTATGCGGTCGTCTTCTTTGGTAGCACTGAATACTTTTTTATTCTTATCAGTGTAAAAATCCATTTCAATATTGCAGGCATCCATCAGCTTGTAAGTATTGGTAATAATGTCTGGATAATGCTGAAAGGCTGCCAGCAATTGTGCAGGCGATATAAAAGATTCGTACTCGCTGCATACAGATGCAGTATCCAGCTTAGAGAGCAATACATTTTTATCTATAGCCCGCAGCAGGCGATGTACATTGTAGTATTGCCTCGATAAAAAAGTAACGGGCTGCCGCACTACAAAAGATGCTGCATACTTTTTTATACCTGTGGCAAATAGCTTATTTATTTCCTGCGGCAAAATACCAATACGCTCATTGGGCAATAATTCATCGGGTGCTTTGCCACCCAAGGCATATACCACAAAACCATCGCCCGGGTTTTCAAAAAAAGAAAAGCCCTTAGCCGCAGGAAATTTTTTTTTGGCCTGAAGGTGCTGCGAAATAAAATGATTGATCCAGGCAAGGCCCGCATTATTAGCTGCGAGCAGAATGTATAAAAATTCATCTCCGTTTCTAATCTCTGCGCCCGCTATTGGCTTAATGCCTACCGCCTTGCAATCCTGCACAAAATCCCAAATATCGCAGGTACTGTTTATATTGGTGAGCGCTAAGGAATGAATGCCATGATCTACTGCGGCAGCTACTAACTGCGGCACAGAAATCGTTCCGTACCGGAAACTAAAATATGTTTTGCAATTCAGATACATGGGCTTTATACTTTTACCTTTCGGGGAGTGTAAAGCTAATTTAATTAGTTTTATTTAACTAAATAATTTAGTAAATAAAACAATTGTGCGCTGCTATGGCGAGAGATGAAGGTGCTTTAATAACTGCCTAATGATTGCTTTGTGCCTCGCAGTGCTAGGTACAGTAGGGTATAGTTTCGTATTGGATATTTCGCTTTGCGCGCAATGGTACGAACCGTATGGGTGCGGGCTTGCTATGAGTAGGCTTGCTAAGCATCCAAGGGAATTAGATAAGAAGAGATCACACACTGTGCGCTATACAGATAGGCAAAGCGGGCGCCTTAGTTTAATCGCTCTTCTGTTTGTAAAAACATATAAGGGTTTAATGAAAATTCTTTCTCAGTGCTGCTATCGGCTTGTCCATATTCGAGATCAAGAAATGAAGCCGCTTCATTGATTTCGGCGAGCACCAGATTGCATGCTATCTCTGGTAACGCCTGATTGATAAGGCCATTCCAGCAAGCCTCAGTAAGCTGCTCTGAAGAAGGGCGGTTTTGCTCACCGTTTTCATTATTCTTTTCCTGAAACTCCTTAGAGAAGAACTGGCTATTGTGTATAATCAGTATTTGGTAGTTTGTAATTAAATTTTCCATTATAAAAAAATTTAAAGATTGTTATTTCTATGATGCATATTTGACATAAAAGAAATATCCAAATGCATTAAAAGATTGTTAACAGTTTTGGTATAAATGAAACGTTTTCATTTTTAAATTGTTGTATTTATACAGTTTTCTATTTGAAACAATACCATACTCTGATATATAAGGCTTGATGAAATTGGATTTCAATAAAATTTAAAATGTTGAAGTATGGCTGCTATAAGGGATAATTATAAATGGATTGTAATAGGTACTGTCTTTGCAATACTTTGGGCTTCTGCCTCTACTGCTACCAAATATGGGTTACTTGTGTCGCAGCCATTGGTAATTGCTCAGGCACGGTTTGCCGTTGCTGGGATTATTATGATTGCTATAAGCCATATTGTGCAGAAGAATCAATTGCCTACAGCAGTACAGTGGAAATTTATTATGATCTACGGCCTGTTGAATATTACCATTTATTTAGGCTGCTATGTGGTAGCGATGCAGCAGGTTACAGCAGGTGTGGGGGCACTTGCAGTGGGCACCAATCCTATATTTATCAGTTTTATATCACTCTTTTTTTTAAAGCATAAGCTAACGCCAGTTGTATTAATCGCCTTATTATTGGGTATTACCGGCGTGCTGGTAGCATCATGGCCTCTATTAAAAGAGTCTTCAGTGAGCTATGGCGGGTTGGCGCTATTGCTGTTTAGCATGCTTTCTTATTCTGCAGGGGCTATTTATTTTTCTTCTAAAGATTGGGGTAGCCTGAGTAATCTAACGATTAATGGATGGCAAACATTTATTGGAGGCATTTTCCTTTTGCCGATCACGATATTTTTTTATCACAGCAGTGCCAATCATTATAATGAAATTTATTGGCTATCGGTACTTTGGCTTGCTATTCCGGTTTCTATTTTTGCTGTGCAGGCATGGCTTTGGTTATTGAAGATCAATACAGTTCGCGCAGGGCTTTGGTTATTTCTCTGCCCTGCTTTTGGATTTATAATTGCAGCAATATTTCTGGGCGATAAAATAACATGGTACACAATTATAGGGCTGGCATTTGTAATGGTAGGCTTGGCTATCGCACGAAGGAAAAAGACTACAATTGCAGATAATTGATTTTAAATGGTTGTTTCTTAGATAAATCAAAGTGT
>JAFDXH010000173.1 GCA_018268075.1 Bacteroidota bacterium
CCGGTAATATTTTGTACAGCAGTTTATTTATGGCATCCTTTGGGTTGGGTACTTTGCCAGCCATGTTGGTATTAAGTTTTGCAGGTAATATTATTTCTATGCAATTGAGAATAAAAATTAAAAAACTGGTTCCTTACATAATTGGGCTTATGGGTGTACTACTGATCTTGCGCGGCCTCAATCTTAATATCCCTTTTATCAGTCCGGTACTTGGTGGTGTACACGTGGTAGAGTGTCATTAGTAGCGCGCGTATTGGCAAATAATTATTTCTTTCGGCTAAAAGTTTAAATTTGAAAATATTTTTTCAAATACCATGCAATCAAAAAAACTCGATATCATCAATATGCTCCTGGAAGATTGCATAATGGCATACCCTGTTAATACCTTTATCATCAGCATATACCAGCAATATCAGCAAAGAGGATGGCTGGGCAAAAAACAACTTCAAGGATTGTATGATAAAGCTTCCAAAATAAATGGAGTACTTCCTGGGAGGCTTGCTGCATTAGAGTCTATTATAAAAAAAATGCCCACGAGGGATCGCTCTGCATTACCTGAAAATACTCCGATCTTCCAGAAAGATGAAAAGGCAGGTGCGTTAATTTTAGAAATTCTTTCAAAATATCCTGCACATAAAAGAGTGCTTTATTTGAAGGCTCGCTATGACAATGATGAAGTAATTTCACCTGCAGAAATTGCAGAACTGGAAAGGTTTAAGAAATTGCTGATTAAATAAATAACTTGTTTTTATATTCTTAATTTTTTACCAAATCATTTTATGAAAAAAATTTTTCTTTTTTTATTTCTTTTAAATGCATTGCCGGGCTATGCTCAGCTAAAGGCAGATCTTTTGGTTTTTAATGCCAAAGTATATACGGTTGACGCCGACTTTTCTACAGCATCTGCTTTTGCTATTGCCAATGGAAAAATAATAGATGTGGGTAACAGCGCAATGTTGCAAAAAAAATATCAGGGCTCAAAATTATTAGATGCCAAAGGGAAATTTATTTTCCCCGGGTTTATAGATGCACATGCACATTTTTTGGAGTATGGTCTTAGTCTGGGATATGCTAACCTTGTGGGAACCAAAAGCTGGAGTGAAATTTTGGAAAGATTAAAAAAGTATGCTAAGACTCATAAGGAAGGATGGATAATTGGTATAGGTTGGGATCAGAATGACTGGGCAGACAAAAACTTTCCAGAAAATGCACAACTTAATATTTTATTTCCCAATAGACCGGTTATTCTTTCGCGCATAGATGGCCATGCAGCCATTGCAAATAATAACGCTTTGACAATTTCGGGTGTACATGCAGGTGATACACTTACCGGCGGTAGTATTGAAACTAAAAATGGGGTGCTCACTGGAATATTGGTGGATAATGGTACTTCATTAGTTTACAAAGATATTCCTAATCCTTCCTTGCCTCAGTTGACTACTGCATTGCTGAATGCACAAAAAAATTGCTTTGCTGCAGGGCTCACTACCATTGATGATTGTGGCGAAGATTACCGGTCGGCATTGTTGATGAAATCCATGCAGGATGCGGGCAAACTAAAGATGCGCCTGTTTGTAATGTTGAGTGATCGTAAAGAAAATTATGATTACCTTTTTGCAAATGGTAAAATAAAAACAGACAGGATGAACATACGTGCTTTTAAAGTTTTTGCAGATGGGGCATTGGGGTCCAGAGGAGCTTGTCTGCTTTCACCCTATTCTGATCGGCCAAAGTGGGAGGGCTTTTTGTTGAGCTCACAAGAACATTTTGATTCTGTAGCAAACATAATTTACAATCATGGGTTTCAAATGTGTACACATGCAATAGGCGATTCGGGCAATAGGACGATGCTTAAGATTTATGCTAAATATTTAAAGGGCAATAACGATCTGCGCTGGCGAATAGAACATTCTCAAGTGATTAACGAAAATGATTTTCATTACTTTAAAGATAATTCGATCATTCCATCTGTACAGCCTACCCATGCTACATCAGACATGTATTGGGCTGGCGAAAGGTTGGGGAAGGCGAGGTTGAAGAATGCTTATGCCAATCAGCGATTATTGCAGCAAAATGGCTGGATTCCTTTGGGTACAGATTTTCCGGTTGAGGATATTTCGCCCATTAAAACTTTTTATGCAGCAGTTTTCAGGCAGGATGCGAAGGGCTTTCCGGTTGGAGGTTTTCAAATGGAAAATGCGCTTACACGCGAGCAAGCTATTCGAGGAATGACTATTTGGGCTGCTCAAGGTAATTTTGAAGAAAATGAAAAGGGGAGTATAGAAAAAGGAAAATTTGCAGATTTTATTTTATTGGATAAAGACTTGTTAAAGGCGCCTAAAAATGAAATTTTACGCACCAAGGTGCTTGCTACATACGTGAATGGCGAAAAGGTATTTTAGCTGTGTCCCTGCATGCGAACAAAAATAATCTTGTTAGCACTCAATATTTTCGGGTACACATTCTGGTTACGTCATTATGATCACTCATCAAGGTACTGTCATTCCGAACACTCATCAGGTTACCGTCATTGTGAACACTCATCAGGGTACCGTCATTGCGAGGAACGAAGCAATCTTTTGACGGAGTTGAGTTTGCTTCATACCTCGCAATGACGGAGATAATGAGGCAATGACGGCGCTGAGTTGGGGCATGGTGGCGCTTACGGGTTGCGAGCAATCATCAAGTTGTCGTCATTGCGAGCAAAAGGGAAGGCACAGTGCTGGGTGGGTACACGTTTTGCGAAGCAATCCCATCGGGTGGTGTTTGAGTTTGCTTCGTGCCTCGCAATGACGGTGGCTGGATGGGTTTTGTTTTTCGGAGTTGGGTTAAGGTGCAGTGGTTGGGTTCGCTTCATGCCTCGCAATGAGGAGATAGGGAGGCAATGACGGTGCAAAAGGATGGCGGCTGCAATGAGTGCCGTGATAAGGTTACTGTGATACTCGCGGGTTGCGCGTACTCATCAGGGTATCGTCATTGCGAGGAACGAAGCAATCTTTTGATGGAGTTGAGTTTACTTCGTGCCTCGCAATGACGGAGGCTGGGTGGGTTGTGTTTTGCGAATCAAGCACCTAATAAAATTACAGAGCTTGCGTAAATCTTAAATTATTTTTGACTGATTATAAAAACGGAAGGCACCATCCGTTGTTCCCCTTTATCAGAAGGGTAATTTACCTGCTTCCCATTAATAATCATGCAGGTGCTGCCACCGCCATCAAGGTTCAGTGCTTCTGTGCAACCAAGTTTTTGAAGTATATCAGCCATTTGAGGTAAGGTAAGCCCGGCGGCACTTTCACTTCTTCCTTCCGAAACTAAAATGATTATTTGGCCTTCCTTAGTGTAGCCAATAGCGGTACGTGGATGGCGATCTGAAATGGCTTTACCTGCAAACTTCATTTCTTCATTATTCGAAATTTTTACCTCCCCATTTTGAATAAGTACAGGGCCACCACCTATAACGGTATTCATTTTCCACTTTTTTAATTGTGGCACCAATTTTCCTGAATGCCCCAGCACTAATGATGTTTGTTGAAGTACTTGTTTTTCACGTGGCTGAAAAATAGAATCATGAATAGCATGCAGTGGCCATTGCGATGCTTTTAAATAAGTGTCATTAGAGTCTGCATATACCCATGCCACATCTGCTTTTCTGTTTTTTGAAATACCGAAGGCGCCAAAAAATGGATGATACCAAGTAAGTGTGTCTGATTTTTTTCCGGGAAGATTGAATTCATTAAAGGATACTAATTTTCCATTCTTTACTACAGCATTTAGATTACTGTTCTCTTTAAATGAAAAGAAGGAACCATTTACAACCAATAATGGCTGATTACTTTTTTTATAAAACTCTTCAGGAGTGAGGCGTCTGTTTTTAGAAGTGTCCACAGAAAAAATAAGGTGTTTGTCTGCCAAAGGTGCTGTTACATAGTACATGATGTTGGGCTTGCCATCTATAGAATCCGTTGATTTATAAATATGAAAGCTCTGCGGTAATGGTGCATAAGCTATATCAATATTTTTCCAATTGGCCTGCGCCTTTACGGAATGAATACCCACAAAAAATAGAAAAGTGAAATGAAGCAAGAATTTATTCATCAGTAAAAGGGGATTAAGTATAATAAAACTGCGAGCTATATCAGTTACAAAATTGTTATGAAAAAGTTTGTTTTTTCTGTTCCTGCTCAAGCAACCACTTCTTTCTTCCTTCGCCTGGTATTACTTGACGGTCGCTGTGGTAAGAGGAGCGTACTAACGGGCCACTTTCTACATAATCCAGTCCAAGATTATAACCAATGTCGCGTAATTCTGCAAACTCCGGCGGAGTAATAAAGCGTTGCACTTTCAGGTGCCGCGGAGTAGGTTGAAGATATTGACCGATTGTAATGATATCTACTCCATTATCTCTTAGGTCGGTCATGGTCTGCACTACTTCTTCCTTTGTTTCTCCCAAGCCGAGCATAATACCGCTTTTGGTGCGCATGCCACCCTGTTTCAAAATTTGTAAGGTTTCCATACTTCGCCAGTATTTTGCCTGTATTCTTACAGTGCGGGTTAAGCGCTCTACCGTTTCTATATTATGGCTTACTACCTCAGGTGCCGCATCTATTATGCGCTGAATGTTTTCTTTTTGTGCTTTAAAATCGGGAATCAAGGTTTCCAATGTAGTCTGAGGGTTTAAAGTACGCACAGCTTTGATAGTAGTGTGCCAGAATTCTGCACCACCATCTTTTAATTCATCCCGATCTACAGAAGTTATTACTGCATGCTTTACCTTCATAAGGTGAATAGCTTCGGCCACCCGCTGAGGCTCATCCCAATCTACCGGCAAGGGTCTTCCTGTAGCTACTGCACAAAAGCCACAACTACGTGTACATATATTTCCCAGAATCATAAACGTGGCAGTACCTTCACCCCAACATTCACCCATATTAGGGCAATTGCCACTTTCACAAATGGTATGTAATTTATGTGTAGTTACCAGGTTGCGCACTTGCTTATATTCTTCTCCAATAGGTAGCTTTACCCTAAGCCAGGATGGCTTTTTAGGTTTTATTTCATCCGCTATAATTTCTTCCATTGTTAAATTAAAAAAATAAAAATTAAAATCATTTTCTCTTACCAAAAATGAGGGAGAAGTATGCCCCAAAGAAAAATTGATTTTGTTTGTTATATACCATCATAGGTATTTTCTTTGAATAATACTCTCCGGTAATACCGATCTCCATTGCAGAAACTACTTCATTATAGGCGCCATAATCAAATCGTAATGCGGCTTTTGCGTATAAGCCGGGCGTTACAGTCAAATCACTCCATCCTTTGCTGAAGGTAGGCCCACCATAAATACCATTACTTAAAAATTGAGTACTGTCGGCAGAATTATATTTTATAAAGACCAATTGATTGCCCTGCTGCACTTGCACATAATATGGCCTTAAAAGTGCTGCAGATATTCCACCGCCATAATTGCCAGTAATGCTTACCCCATTTTTATTACTCTTATTTCCCAATAAAATTTGCTGTTGCACACCTAATTTTACTGGATAGAAGTAGTTGATTTTACCAAATACGAATGGGCTTGAGTTCGAATAAATATTACTTAGTTTTTCTTCTTTGTGGCTTTTTCTTTCGGTTATTTCTAGCTGGTAAAGCATGCTTTTCTTTACTGAAGAGGCTCTACCTAATTCTATAAAAGCGCCATACCCATCGTTGGTAAGTTTGGCCCCAAAAACAAAACTTTTTTTATAGGCAATCACACCTTCTTCTTCCTGACGAATGAGTTCATTTCTATGGTTTCTTTTCTCTTCCTGCTTATCTTTTTTTCTTGTTTGCGATAACGCAGGGTAGGTTAAAAAACCTGTTATCAAAATCAATAATATCTTTTGCATTTGAAAATATTAATTAGAGTTGTAAATTTATACAAAAATAAAGCAATGACTGCTACTATCATTTATACAGGAAATTTAAGATGTGAGGCTGAACATATACAAAGTAATAGCAAGATGGAAACAGATGCGCCAACTGATAACCGAGGTAAAGGAGAGCGGTTTTCGCCTACAGACCTATTGTGTGTTTCTTTAGCCACCTGCATGCTTACCACCATGGGCATTAAGGCTGCCGATATGAATGTAAATATTACCAATGCCCGGGCCGGCGTTACCAAACACATGGCCAGCGATCCGCGCCGTGTAGCAAAGATCGAAGTGGCAGTTTCCCTACCGGATATAGAAAATGATAAGGATAAAATAATATTGGAACGCACGGGGAATAATTGCCCTGTGGCCAAAAGCCTTAATAGTGATATTGAACTAAAAATAAGCTATAATTGGGGGTGAGGGGTATCTGTTAATAAGGTCCTATCCACTTTTTAATATGGCATTTCCAATACTGCATTCTAGGCATCTTTTTTCTGAACAATAAGAATTTTTTAGTTGCAAAAGACTCTGAGAGTCTAAAGCTGTATTATTTGCAAAGCCCAAGGTAACATAGCCTTTGGTGATGTTATTTTTTTCTGCCGGTAATTGTTCAAGCCATTCAATGGCTCTTTCTTTTAGAACCTCATCCTGGTGATGAAGGCCGTAAGTGAATACAAGCGGAATGACCGTATTGATGAGGATATTGTTAATCATTTCTTTACCCAAAGTTTTTTCTTTGTAGCTAACTTCTTCGTCAAAATGGTAATGATAATGCCAATAGTCAATTGCAGTAAGTGCAAATAGCTTTCTGATTTCTGATATAGATTTTGTTTCTCTGATTTTTGAAAACAGGTGCTCACTTTTATAGAGCAATTGTGCTAACTGTGCCAGGCGGATGGTCGGAAAATTTGCCGGACGCATCCGTAGAAAAAACACCGCTTCATCAATTAGATTCAGCCTATATTTTTTCTTTAAGAAATTGTATTCATTTTGTAGTAAAATAGCGTATTGGTCTTTAAAATCTTTTTTTAATAAGCCTGCCTGCCCAAACAAAAGTGCTTCAATTCTTAATAAACTATTTTTATTCTTAGCAATAATTGAAAGTGGCAAGGATTGAGCCATTTTTAAGAAGGCACCAGAATTTACTTTTAATCCAAAATTATTTGAAATAAGCCACCAGAAAGTTTCTTCCCAATGATATTCATTTTGTTTCAAGAAATTAAAAACAGCCTCTGATTTTTGCAATAACCTTTCTGCTGCGAGCCTTTGTTTCCATGAAATGATCGTTAAAGCAGTTAAATCTGGTAATTGATGCTCACATGGAATAAACTGAGGCATAGCCAGCAATGCAGTGAATTTTTCTAATAATATTTTCGAAACACGATCCTGAAGTTCCAGCGTAGGTAACTCATGGCCTGATATGTCAATTATTTCAGCGTCATGCTTCCATACTACATGCAATATGATATTCTTAAAATTTTCATCTGTGGAGTGTTTATGAATTTGCCATTGCGAAGATTGCACATGCAGTTCTATGTGTCCGGCCCATATAGTTTCATTAATTTTTATTTTAGCATTTTTAAAATCAGGCCCTTGATGTGTGTTGTGCGTGCCTGCATTGATAATCTGCAGCATGTCGCCTTTGGTAGTATTCAAATGAGCATGATTGTAATATTGGAACTGCCAGATATATTGTAGCAAAGATTCATTCATGAGCCAGAATTGAGTGCTGATGAAAGTTAGCTTTATTATCTTAATTATGGAAAAATTACAACAATAAAATACTGTTTATATATTTTTTAATTCCTGCAAAAGCTGGCTTACAGGCAGGCCTACTACATTATAATAATCACCACTGATGGATTTAATGCCTGTAAGCCCAATCCATTCCTGAATGGCATAAGCGCCAGCTTTATCAAGCGGATTATAATGATCTACATACCAGGCAATTTGTTGTGATGTTAAATCTAAAAAGGTGACTTCAGTAATTGAGTAAAAATTAATTTCACCATCAGAAAGGAGGCATACGCCTGTGATGACAGAATGTGTATGACCAGAAAGTTTTTGAAGCATTTGAATTGCATCTGCACGGTCTTTTGGTTTACCAAAAATTTCGTTATTGAGTACAACTATTGTATCTGCAGCGATAATAATTGATTTTGATTTATCTGGATAGCTATTTTTTACAGCCCAAGCTTTTTCTTTCGCAATATGTATAGGTACCTCTAAGGGCGATAAGCCTGCCGGATAGGATTCATCTATAGAATTTATGATTACCTCAAAATTAAGGCCGGCCAGTTCTAATAATTCTTTTCTTCTGGGTGAGCCTGAAGCAAGAATAATTTTTTTCATTATTATAGATTAAAAATATTCAAATAATTTAAAAAAAGATCATAGATAAAATACCGATGAGCATAATGTATTTCATAGCGGTGCTTAGTGTATGAAAATCGGCAGTTAAATTTGATTGGTACAACTTTCGGATAGTCCACACCAAGGGAACTACAATTAATATTACGGAATACAATGCAGAAATCCACCAGCCCATTTGCAGTACATAAATTTGAATCAACAAAACCATACCTGTAAGCACGACCAACCACACAGCACAATATACTTTTGTAACAGGTACACCCCACACAATGGGCATGGTAGTACATTCATATTTTCTATCGCCGGGCAGGTCTTCCATATCTTTTATGGCTTCCCTTATAAGAGTACTGATAAATGCAAATGCACCATAAATAAATGAAAGCTTTAAAAGCCGTTGCCATTTTACATCATGTGTGGTAATAGAAAATTGGAACTCAGCTAATGTAAGGACCAATATTACCCAGGCAGTGAGTGCGGCTATGAGAATATTGCCTATTAATAATTTTTTTTTGAAAGTAGTAGAGTAGGCAATGAGTAATATTACTGCCAAAAAATTAAAAAAGAGCAAATAATAATTTTTTAATTCGAAGCTTACATATCCTGTTAGTATCAATCCAATAATAGACAACATTGCGTGTAGCATTATTGCTTTTCTGCGATTGATAGATTTTCCGATGATTACTTTAGAAGATTTATTAACCATATCAATATTTACATCAAAATAATCATTGATGATATAGCCGCCTGCTGCTATGAACATAGAAGCAGCCGTAAGCATAAAAAATAATAGTGTTGAAATTCTGATATCGCCTTGTTCAAAATTCGGCTGGCGGTAGGCGAAAGGAATAATGCAATACCTAAATAGCACCTGAGTGAGAAAGATAAAAATAAGATTAGGGAATCTTATGAGTTTAATGAAATTAAACAAGTTTTTCATTAGTACTTACTTTAGGTAGAAGCAATGCCGGCTTCAGTATTCCAATGGCCATTCAATTTCATTACTTTTTCTATCACATCTCTTACACATCCTTTGCCTCCGGCGAAGGGAGAAATATATGCCGAAATAGCCTTTATGTCGGGTACAGCATCTACAGGGCAGGCAGCGATCCCGGCCATTTTCATACATTCCATATCTGGAATATCATCGCCCATGTATAAAGTTTCACTCATGTTCCATGAATTTTCCTGAAAAAAATTTATCAAAAAATCTTTTTTATTTTTTACACTCATATATATATGATCCACACCAAGCTTTTTCAGCCTCATCAAAACAGGTTCAGCCTTGCTGCCAGATAAAACCATTATTTTATACCCTGATTTAATAGATGCCTGTAAGGCGTAACCATCCTTTATATTCATTGATCTCAGCCAATCATTGTTTTCGGTTAGCAACAGTTGCCCATCAGTGAGCACACCATCCATGTCAAAAATAAAAGTGTTGACTCTTTTGAACTGTGAAAAAATATGCATTCAGCTTCATTTGGTAAAAGGCAAAACTAAGTGTTTGAATTAAAAAAAGGCACACACCCATTTGCAATTGGAAAATTACCTTTTGCCATGAAGCTTGATAATGCTTTCGGTAAGCTTAAGGTATATGTATTTGTAATCGGGATGCGATGCAAGAGCCTGTAGATGTTTGTTAAGTGTGTACACATCATCTCTTATAGCCGGACCGGTTTGAGTAAGAAAGGGAGAATATTTGATACTTCGGCCAAATACTTCTTTCATTAATGGGTGTAGGGTACGAAATTCTAATCTTTCTTTTTGGCAGAATAAATCTGCCATTGCATAAAGATGATTCGTAAAGTTGCCAGCAAATACTGCCGCTATATGGTAGTTCAGTCTTTCAGTGTCATTAGCTTCTATTACATTGCCACTAAGGCTTTTGGCCAATCCTAATATACGGTGCTTCACTTCCTGTGTATTTCCATCCACCAAAAAGGGGATCTCTGGTATTTCATCGGCAAACTTCGATAGGGTTTGTAAAGGATACATTACTCCATAGGTGGTAGAGCATTCTTTTAAAGCATTGATAGATATGGCCCCCGATATGTGGATTACCATTTTATCTTTAAGCGCGGGAATTTTTTCAATATGATCTAATGCAGCATCATGCAAGGCTACAATATAAAAGTCTGCTTCTTGAAAAGTAGTGTCTGATATAGTGCCGGCAAGCGTATTATATTTATTGGCAAGGTCGCGGGCATGATCAAATTCTCTGCTTACAACCTGTGCTATTTCAAAACCTGCTTTATATATTAATTCACAAAGGACGGTAGCCGCATTACCAGACCCTAACATTACAATCTTCATCCATCATTGATTTTAACCCAAAATAATATTTTACAAGTAGATATACTCATTTCATAAAGAAACGGATTTAATATATTTTAATTGCCATAATTTAATGATATTGTTTACGTTATTGGTCTTTTTTGATCTAACGCAATTATTAATTTCACATATCATCTGTATTACCAATAAAATCAATTTGACCTGTTTTGATGAATTGTTCTGCATATAAAATTAATATAATAAAATGGGGTAAAAATGGTTGAAATGAAGCAATTTTAATTTTTACCCTAATATTGCAGGCATAACTTTAAATTGGTTCTGGCTGATTTATTAAGATTAATTAAGGAAAAGCGAAATAGAAGATGGCTAAAAATTTATTAATAGTAGAGTCCCCCGCAAAGGCTAAAACAATTGAAAAAATATTGGGCAGCGATTACGAGGTGAAAAGTTGTTATGGTCATATTCGTGACCTGGAAAAGGATGATATGGGGATTGATATCAAAAACAGCTTTGCGCCAAGATATAAAGTGCCGGATGATAAATTAAAGGTGGTGAAGGAGCTAAAGCAACTTTCCAAAAAGGCCGAAACCGTTTGGCTGGCATCGGATGAGGATCGTGAAGGAGAAAGCATAAGCTGGCATCTTGCTGAGGTGTTAGGACTGGATGTGGCTACCACAAAACGTATTGTATTTCATGAAATAACCAAGCCTGCTATTACTATGGCCGTTCAAAATCCACGGCATATAGATATGAACCTTGTAAATAGCCAGCAAGCCCGCCGCATTCTGGATAGGATTGTGGGTTTTGAACTTTCACCTGTGCTCTGGCGAAAAATAGGTATGCAAGGCGGCCTCAGTGCTGGCAGAGTGCAGAGTGTAGCAGTAAAATTGATAGCAGAAAGGGAGAGAGAAATCAATCAATTTATAAGTAGCAGCAGCTTTAAAATAGAGGCTTTGCTTGCCTCAGTAGATAAAGATGGCAAAAAAATAATTTTCAAAGCAGAAGACGGTGGTGCTAAAACCATAGAGGATGCAGAACAATTTTTGGAACAATGCAAAGGCGCATCTTACTCTGTAAAGGATATAATAGTAAAGCCCGGAAGGCGCACTTCGGCTGCACCATTTACTACCTCTACCTTGCAGCAAGAAGCCAGCCGTAAGTTGGGGTATGGAGTAAGCAAAACCATGCTGATAGCACAAAAGCTATATGAAAGTGGAAAGATTACCTATATGCGTACAGATAGTGTAAACCTTAGCGACACAGCAAGAAAGGATATAAGTGCGGCTATCAAAAAAAATTATGGTGAGGATTATTTGCAACCTAGGAATTACAAAAATAAAAATGAAAGTGCTCAGGAAGCGCATGAAGCCATCAGGCCTACGGATATGAATGAGAAAAATATTCATGATGCCGATACCAATAGATTATATGACCTTATTTGGAAACGCACTATAGCCAGCCAGATGAGCGATGCTGTGTTAGAAAAAACTACAGCCAAAATTGGTATCAGTACAATTGCCGATGAACTAACAGCCTCAGGTGAAGTGATCAAATTTGATGGGTTTTTAAAGGTATATAATGAAGGGAATGATGATGATGAACCTGGTGATGCAGGTAGCGAAAGCAGGTTGCCAGCACTTCAAGTTGGACAGGCATTGGAGTTTCAGTCTATGACTGCTTCAGAAAAATTCACTAGGCCATCAGCGCGATATACAGAAGCCTCTCTTGTAAAAAAATTGGAGGAACTCGGAATTGGACGCCCAAGTACTTATGCGCCTACCATCAGCACTATTATTAAAAGAAATTATGTAGAGAAAAAAGACAAGGATGCAATTGTAAGAGAGCAAAGGATTGTTTTGCTTACAGCATCCAATGAAATTAAAAAAAGTATAGTTCATGAAAATACAGGAGCAGAAAAAAATAAATTATTCCCTACCGACCTCGGCTTAGTAGTCACTGATTTTCTCAATCAGTATTTTGAAGAAGTGATGGATTATTCATTTACTGCCAATATTGAAGAAGAGTTTGATAAAATTGCTGAAGGAAAAGAACAGTGGAATAAAATGGTAGCAGACTTTTATAAGCCCTTTCATGAAACCGTAGAACATGCTTTAGAAAATGCTGACAGAGCAAAGGGCGAAAGAGAATTGGGCTCGGATGATAAAGGCCAACCGATTTTTGCACGTATGGGCAGGTACGGGCCAATGGTGCAAATGGGAAGACAGGATGATGAAGAAAAACCGCGATTTGCTAAACTGAAAAACAATCAAAGCATTGAAACCATTTCATTAGAAGAAGCCTTAGATCTCTTTAAGCTCCCCCTCATGTTGGGGCAGTACGAGGGTAGTGAAGTGTCCGTAAATATTGGCCGCTTTGGCCCTTATGTAAAATGGGGCGAGCAGTTTATTTCAATGCCCAAGGGAGCAGAACCAACAGAGACAGACCTGGAAACAGCCATAGAAATTATTAAGGCAAAACAAGTAGAAGATGCGCCTATCGCCTTCTACGATGCAAAACCTGTTACCAAGGGGAAGGGGCGTTTTGGCCCATTCATCAAATGGAATGACTTGTTTATCAATATTCCTCGGGCTTATAATTTTGACAATCTTTCGGCTAAAGATTGTAATGAACTAATCGAAAAGAAAATAGAAAAGGAAGCAAACAGGTATATTCACCAATGGCCAGAAGAGAAAATTGCAATAGAAAATGGAAGATGGGGGCCATTCATAAGAGTAGGTAAAAAAATGTTGAAACTGCCGCCCAAAGATGGTGGTGGTAAGTTTACTCCTGAGGAGCTTAAAGACCTTTCAGTAGAAGAAGTGAAGAAACTAATAGTAAAAGTAGATCCAAAAGCTTTTGACAAGAAGCCTGCTAAAAAGAAAAGTGCACCTAAGAAGACCACCAAAAAGGCAAAAGGGAAATAGCAAATAGCTAACTTATTTTAAAAGAAAATATACGCTTCTGATTACTAGGAATATCATTGATATCTATGCGAAACATGAGTAAAAGTTCTTTTAGAAATAGAAAGTTCTATATCTTTATACCGCTATCTGATTGATACATCCCAATTTTTCTATATGATTGAAAATAGAGAAATCTCTGCCCTTTTTAATTTGCTGGATGATCCTGATCAAGAGGTGTTTGAAAAAGTGAGTGAACGCATCGTTTCCATCGGTAGAGGAATCATACCAAATCTTGAAAACTTATGGGAAAATAGTGCAGATATTACCATGCAGGAACGCATAGAAATGGTGATACACAAGCTCCATTTTGCAGACCTTCAAAATTCCTTTATAGAATGGAAGAATGGTGCTTGCGGCTTACTTCAGGGGGCTTTATTAGTAAGCCAGTATGCCTATCCAGAGTTAGTGCTGGCGCCCAGTTTGCAGGAGATAGAAAAGATGAGGCGAAATATTTGGCTGGAACTGAATAGCTACCTTACTCCATTGGAGCAGGTAAATGTAATCAGTGGAATACTTTACAGTTATTCCAAGATAAGAGGAAATGAAGTCAATTACGAAATGCAGGATGATTTTTTGATTACAAAACTGATTGAAACAAAAAAGGGGAATGCAATTACCAATGGAATTCTTTATCTGGTACTTTGCGATATGCTGGACCTTCCTGTAAAGGCCATAAATATTCCACGTCAGTTTATATTGGCATACTTTGATCACCCTTTTCAATTTCCGGATACCGGCAAACAAAAAAGTGAAAAAATCCATTTTTATATTGATCCACTTAATGGACAGGTCTATTCCCAAAAGGATGTAGAAAATTATTTTAAAAGGATATCTGTTCCGCCTACTGTATCCTATTACCATCCTCTTACAAATATTCGTATCGTTCAGCACTTGCTTGAAGAGTATGCTAAGTGCTTCACTACAGAAGATAATAAGTATAAAAAGGAGGACTTATTATCTTTAGCCAATTTGATAGGGGAATAATTAAAAGTTCATTAACTTACCTTCATATTTCAATTCAAAAAATATTGGATTTAAAAGGTTTATATTTCACTCGTTTATGCTATTTAATTCACCATTAGGGCTTATCTGTGTAACTTCCGAAAATGAAAAAATTTGTAGCGTTTCCTTTGTGGATGAGCCTATAAAAGTTAAAGAAAAAATAAGTCTGCCGAAGGATAAGGCTATTGAGGAAAGGTGCATCCAACAGCTATCAGATTATTTCTTTAATAAAAGAAGAAATTTTACATTCCCTTTTCACCAAAATGGAACTTCATTTCAAGAGAGGGTTTGGCTCGAATTAGAAAAGATTCCTTACGGCCATACCATAAGTTATCTACAACTTTCGCGGCAAATTGGAGACGTTAAGGCTATTCGAGCAGCAGCTTCAGCAAATGGAAAAAACAACCTTGCAATTATTGTACCCTGCCATAGGGTAATAGGATCAAACGGTGCACTTACTGGTTATGCTTCTGGTATTTGGCGAAAAAAATGGTTATTAGAACATGAAGCAGCCGGAGGAGGTTTTGTGCCTAACTTGTTTGATCAATAATAAATTATGGCTGTATTATTGAAGGCTATTATAAAAAATTAAAATCATGGTGAAATTTATTGCTACATTTCAAAATTTGATTGGCATTTTTCTATTCATTCAACTTATGAGTTGTCAAGGTGGCCAAGCTAATGGCATCGGAAATGCGATACCTGCAGCAATCAGTACTGATTCTGTTAAGGCTGAGCGCACTTATCATCTTGATAAAATAAAGTTGCCATCAGGATTCAAAATAGAATTATATGCCGAAATAAAGAATGCACGGCAAATGTGTGTGTCACCGGATGGAACCTTATTTGTAGGGACAAAAGATAAAAGTGTATATGCAGTACCCGATGCAGATCATAATGGAAAGGCGGATAAAATATATGAAATAGCCTCTGGGCTTAATAGCCCCAATGGGGTAGCGTTTAAAAATGGAAATTTATACATCGGTGCCATCTCTACCATTTACAGATTAGATAATATTGAAAAGAATCTTAATCATCCCGGAAAGCCCGTAGTAGTTTATGATAAGTACCCTACAGACGAGCATCACGGGTATAAGTTCATTGCTTTTGGCCCCGATGGTAAACTCTATGTGCCGGTTGGCGCACCTTGTAATATTTGTGTACCCCAAAAACCAATCTATGCATCCATGACACGTATAAATGAGGATGGCAGTGGGTTTGAGATTTATGCAAAAGGCATAAGAAATACAGTAGGCTTTGATTGGGATCCAATATCCGGAAACCTTTGGTTTACTGATAATGGGCGCGATAATATGGGTGACGATGTACCCAATGATGAATTAAATAAGGCATACAAGCCAGGAATGAATTTTGGCTATCCATATTGCCATCAGGGCAATATCCTTGATCCTGAATTGGGAAAAGGGAAAAACTGTAGCGATTATGATGCACCTGCGCAATTGTTAGGTGCCCACGTGGCCGCTTTAGGTTTAAGGTTCAACAAAGACAATAAATTTCCGCAAGAGTACAGCCATGCAATTTTTATTGCTGAGCATGGAAGCTGGAACAGAAGCATCCCTGTAGGCTATCAGGTGGTTTGTGTAAAATTTGATACTAATGGAAAACCTCAAAAGCCTCAGGTATTTGCCAGTGGTTGGTTGCAAAATGTACGGGATGTAAGCGGCAGGCCTGTAGATGTTCAATTTCTTAAAGATGGTTCCTTATTAGTGAGCGATGATTATGCAGGAGCTATTTATAAAATCACTTATAAAAAATAATACAATAAACCTTTAAGATGCATATAACCTCGCATGATGAAGAGCATTTGGAGAGCTCTGATCTTTTAAGAGATGTAGTAATAGGTATGAGTGACGGGCTTACGGTGCCATTTGCACTGGCGGCAGGGCTCACAGGTGCAGTATCAAACAGTTCTATAATTGTAATAGCAGGCATAGCTGAAATAGTGGCTGGCAGCATTGCAATGGGCCTCGGTGGCTATCTTGCCGGCAAGACAGAGCAAGATCATTATAACAGCGAACTTAAGCGTGAATACGAGGAAGTGGATAAAGTGCCTGAAAGAGAGAAGGAAGAGGTAAAGGAGTTTTTCGAAAAAATTGGCCTTAGCGAAGAGCTGCAAACAAAAGCTACAGAAGAGATAGCTCAGGATAAAAAGCAATGGGTAGAATTTATGATGAAATTTGAATTAGGTCTAGATGCCCCCGATCCAAAAAGAGCTACCAAGAGTGCCCTGAATATTGGTATATCCTATGCCATAGGAGGCATCATACCCCTTAGTCCCTATTTTTTTATCAGTGATTCCAGAG
Organism: Bacteroidota bacterium; assembly: GCA_018268075.1. GTDB lineage: Bacteria > Bacteroidota > Bacteroidia > Chitinophagales > Chitinophagaceae > Ginsengibacter. Next base: position 16,870 of record JAFDXH010000173.1, read on the forward strand.
AAGCATTAAAGTTTTCTGCAATAGCCACTTTAATATGCCTGTTTATTTTTGGGTATTTCAAAAGTAAGATTACGGGTGTTCCTGTATTATCTGGCGCTTTTAAGGTGATGCTAATTGGCGCCCTCGCTGCTGGCGCTGCTTTTGGTGTAGCACTACTATTTAAGTAATCCGATTTTACTTATCTCAGAAACGTAGTTTTACAGTACCTTTTACTATAAGAAAAGCAACTTTACTCAATTTTTGAGGCAGGTAAAATATTTATTTTTTACCCACGTTTATGATGTACAAAAGCGCAGCTAACCCTAACCTTCGGCGTTTATAATAATAAAAAGCTTAACCTGTTTCTTTACATTTTCTTGTCAGTATTTTTTGACTTTCAGGAATAAAATAAAGAGACGAATATTGTAAACCAATTTTCCTAATTGAAAAACACAAAAAATGAAAAGCCAGATTTTTACCTCAAAAACACGTGCTTTCGTACTCGGAATTATTTCTATTTTTTTTGCCGGAGGTACCTTTGCACAACAAACATTAATTAATGTAAATGGATGGAATGCCTATGTGCATGTTCCATGGGATTATGCTGCAAATCCAACCAAAAGTTATCCGACTATTATTTTCATTCCAGGGCTGGGCGAAGTGGGAACCAATGCGTCTTCTGTAATTGCTAATGGCCCCGGTGCTTATATTGCTCAAGGATGGAATGGTAATGTGCAGGTAGGAACCGATAGTGTAAAATTTATCATCATTAGTTTGCAGCCACCTTCTGCATGGCCTTCTACAGATGCGATCAATCCAAGAATTCAAACGTTGAAATCACTCTACCGAATTGATAAAAATAAAATGCACCTCACAGGCCTATCTATGGGTGGATGGGCAGCAATGTGTTTCGTAACTGCAGATCCATTGGAAGGGCCTTATACCTATGCTACTCAGGTAGCGAGTGTAGTAAGTATTGAAGGTGTTCAGGCGAGTGATAATGCTCCTTGGCCACAAAAATTTAATAATATGGCCTTGTATGGTGGCAAAATGATGAATTTTGAACAGAGTAATGATTATCGGAAAGGAGACATAGCTGTTGCACAAATGAATACTGCAAAAATTGGATCTGCACAGTACATTGAAACTAATTATAGTGGTGGTGGACATTGCTGCTGGGAACAATTCTATGGCGGCCATGGTGTACAGCCCAATCAATTCATTTTGGAAGGCGTAAGTCAAAATATATATGAGTGGATGGCGCGCAATCCTCAGCAGGTAAATGGAGCATTACCTGTAACATTACAAAATTTTACTGCACGGAATGTGAATGAAAGTGTAACCCTTCAATGGTCAACTTCTTATGAAAAGAACAGTAATTACTTTGAAATTCAGCGCAGCACTGATGGGGCTAATTTTAGTAAAATAGGGATGCAATATACTGCCGGTAATTCTACACTTGTTAATAATTATACTTTTGATGATAAACGCCCGGCAAAAGGTACCAATTACTATCGTTTAGCTTCAGTAGATTTGGATGGCAGAACTAGCTTCAGTAAAATCGTTTCAGTAAATATAAAAGTTGCCCATAGTTTTAGTCTTTCACAAGTGCATTTGAATAAGGAGATAAATAACTTAATGCTTACTGTAAATAGTGATAAACCTCAGAATATCCGAGCCACTATAATGGATGCAGGCGGACGTGTTTATTACTCAACTTCTTTAAAAGTAAATATGGGTACTAATTCAATTACCAAAGAATTGTCTAACCTGGGCAAAGGAATCTATTTCTTAAAAGTAGCAACAGGTGATGAATTAATTACTACACCCTTATTGGCTGACTGATAAGGTATCAAAAGTTTAATGGATAGTCAATTTTTGAATTTGGATAATCGGCTGCTCTTCGGAGCAGCCTTTTTATTTATCGGGTGTATTTATATTGTGCTTATTATTCTGCGATATATTTTTAATTGTCCATTCTATATTCTTCTTAAATGGATGTTGCCTTACAAGGCAGTCGTGTTTATGACAAATAGCACAACTCTGCGGTAAGCAGGCATCCGAGTGTACAAATAGTTCGATAGATTCGTGAAATTGTGTTTTAATCAATTCATGCAAAAGATCAATTTCATGATGCGCTTCCCTTACATTCAAATACCAGGGCACAGTAAGGTGGCAATCGCAGTGCAGTCTGGCGCCATATTTTATTATCCTCAGGTTGTGCAGGTCTATCCAGTTTTCCCGCCTGTTTTCATTTAATAATTTTACTATGTTTTCAAGCAATTTTACATCGGCTTCATCCATAATGCCTGCTATGGATGTTCGCACTATTTTGTATCCTGAAAAAATAATAATGATAGAAACCAGTGCAGCCAATACACTATCAATGAACCATAGGTTGGTAAAGTAGATCAATACTAACCCGAAAATTATGGCACCTGTAGAATAGGTATCTGTAATTAAATGCTTGCCAGAAGAAATTAATTGAAGTGAATTGTTTTTTCGTCCTTTTGTTATACAAATTCTCCCAGCCAGATAGTTGACTACTGCTGTTAGCGTAATCAGTATAATGCCAATATCTACCTTTATAATTTGGTGAGCAAAAAAAAGATTTTTGATGGCACTGTATAGAATAAATAGACCTGCAATAGTGACTAACAAACCTTCTACGGCTGCGGAAATAAATTCGGCTTTTCCATGCCCATAAGGGTGGTCATAGTCTTTAGGTTTTTCACTTACATAAAGGCTATAGAGGCCAATGGCGCCTGCAATTATATTTACGGTACTTTCCAAGGCATCCGTAAGGATTGAAAGAGATCCTGTAAGGAACCAGGCAAATATTTTTACGAGAAATAATAGAATCGCAATCAATAAAATATACCCCTGAAGCCGCGAATTTTCATTAGAAGATTTCAATAAATTTTCTGCGCAATTTACATTTATATAGTGATGTAATACCATCTTTATTTGCTAAATGGCCTGAAGGAGAATGAGAACATATTTTACCTTATTGAATTATAAATTATTGGAACCCTACGGGGTATAATACCGGCGATACTGTCGTTTAGTACATTGATAATTGGAATATTACAAATGTGCAATCGGTATAAGATTTCAAAATGGTTTTTTGGGGCAGCTATTAAAACATTTAATGAATGCGAATACAGCAACCTAATTTTCTTATCTTTTTTCGGGTAATGGGCGCATATTGCCTTTTAAATAATTTTAGGCCAACAACTGATTTTCTCCTTTTACATTTGCGTATGCGGAAAACTTTCAACATACTTTCCAATTCCTTGCGGCTCACCTTTCAGGAATTAATGGTCAACAAGCTTCGCACTACGCTTTCTCTCATCGGAATTTCATTTGGTATATTTTGTATTATCGGAGTACTTGCCACAGTCAATAGCCTCGAAATGAATGTACAAAACCAGATAAAAAGCTTAGGGACTAATACGGTCTATATAGATAAATGGGATTATAATGGCGGCCCTGATTACCCCTGGTGGAAATTTGTAAACCGCCCTGTGCCTAAGTTTGAAGAGCTTGCCTTTGTAAAGGAACGAAGCCGACTTGCTGCCAATATCTCTTTTCAAATAGACTCCCGTATTACAGTTCAATTTGATTCTTATGCTTTGCAGGGAGTAACAATGTCAGGATTTACAGAGGAGGAAAATGAAATTCAGCCCATCACATTAGCCTTTGGTAGATTTTTTTCGGGGAATGAATTTTCGTCGGGTAGCCCGGTTGCTATTTTAGGGTTTGAAAATGCAGAAAGCCTCTTTGGCAATGCGGCCTATGCAATAGGTAAGGTGATTAAATTGAATGATAAGAATGCTACCATTATAGGCGTAATAAAAAAAATGGGATCAGGATTTATTAATTTCCAAAATTATGACCAAAGCGTAATGGTGCCCTATCGTTTTGCAAGGCAAATCGTGAATGAATCTAATAGTAGCCCCAAGATTTTGGTAAAAGGTAAGGAAAATGTTTCTTCTGCTGCTCTTGCCGATGAGTTAGAAGGGATCATGAGAAGTATTAGAAAATTGAGCCCTACAGAATCTGATAATTTTACATTAAATCAAATTTCGAGCTTTAGTGATAAGGTAGGAACGCTCTTCGCCAGTATTAATTTGGGTGGTTGGGCCATCGGATTATTGAGCTTAGTAGTGGGTGCATTCGGAATAGCAAATATTATGTTTGTAACAGTAAAAGAACGAACATCTATCATTGGTTTAAAAAAGGCAATAGGAGCTAAGAAGCGAAGTATTTTATTGGAATTTCTTTTGGAAGCAGCAATAATATGTGTACTTGGAGGTATCATGGGTCTATTATTGGTTTATGTACTTACCCTCATTCTCACCAATATATTTAGTTTCCCTGTTTATATTTCATCCGGTATTTTATTACTCGCTATTTCCATTTGTATTTTTATTGGAATAATTGCAGGTATTATTCCTGCTATTTCAGCAGCAAGATTAGATCCTGTAGTTGCTATACGCTCAAAATAACTTATCAGTATCTCATTTTTTTAAATTTTTAGCAATGCCTATTATACTTGCAATCGAATCTTCTTGTGATGAAACAGCAGCGGCTGTAAGTAGCAATAATATTATTTTGAGTAATGTTATTTACAGCCAACAAATACATGCACAATATGGCGGTGTAGTTCCTGAATTAGCCAGCAGAGCCCATTTGCAGGCTATAGTACCTGTGGTAGATGCGGCCTTAATGCAGGCGGGAAA
>JAFDXH010000174.1 GCA_018268075.1 Bacteroidota bacterium
ATTGGCCTATAGTATAATGGTAGTACAACAGATTTTGGTTCTGTCTGTCTTGGTTCGAATCCAGGTAGGCCAACAAAACGGGACAAGTGTGAAATTTTCACCTTTGTCCCGTTTCTATTTTAATTTATAGTTACCCTATTTTGTCAAATACCATTTCACAGCATTTTTATAAAATATCTTATCAACTACAGCCTTTGGCAGTTTAAGCCCCATAAACTTTGCATTCACTAAAGGCGACTGAAGCGAATCCCCGCTAGTGAAATATCTCCAGTCCCTCATCCATAAATCATGAGCTTTTTTCTTTAATGTGTCACTATTATCAGAGTCCCACTCTTCAAGATCAGTACCATAAATAATCCTGTCCTGGTAGTTCATAAAAAAATCATGCACTTTCTGCCATTCCCGAATAGTCTGATATTGTACATGTCCCACTCTTTCGGCACAGTCAAGCGCCATGTTTGGAAATTTATCCAGTCGTTTTGCCATTTCATCCACACTCCATTCCAGGCTGCCAAGATGTGCTCCGACAAATCTCATATTGGGATGTTTTTCAAGCAGCTGGTCTCTCGACTGTATCTGAGCTTCATAAGACGGGTACTCCGGATGCAGATACATATGATATTCTGGATGGTCTGCAAAATAAGATCTGTCATTATTGGTAGTCATCTCATCTAATGGCATCCAGCAGGCTTTCGGTTCACCTATATGACCACATACAGGAATGTGATGTTGTTCCAGGTAATTAAAAATCGTATCAAACATTGGGTTATCAATCATGATAAAATTGCTGTCTTTATCTTTAATCGTCATCCCAATATTTTTCCAAACCTTTATACCTATTGCCCCATTTGCAAAAGACTTTTTAAGATAGTCAAGCTGGCGCTCTGCCCAACCTGGTTGAAATCTTGTGGCTGTTTCAAATGTAGTTAAGTAATTAAACTCTTCAGGGTAACTTAATTTTTGCTGGATGGCATAATATTGCTGGCTGTCAATAGGAGGATAACCAGGCACCTCACAGTTCAGACTGATCAATTCAAAATTATCAGCCTTTGCCTGCTCCAGTAATACATGGTTCACAGACATGATATGTGCATGAGCATCAATTTTTTTTACAGTTGAAAAATCAGCATCGGTATAATATTCATTTGCATTGCTGCCATTTGAATCACAGGCATTAAGGGTTGCAACAAATGCAGCCATAACAATCATAATTTTTGAGATTTCTCTTCTGTTTATAATCATAACTTATAATAATTTATTCTTTGATTGAATCACTTCAAGTTTATTTTGCACCAATGCCGTAACGGCTTCAGTAGCTGGGGGAAAAACCTTTCGCAAATCAATTTCTTCATTTTTAATAAGTCGATCTTTCAAAGTTTTCATAAAAATATTCTTAATCTCCGTGGCCAGGTTTATTTTACAAATTCCGCATTGTATTGCTTCCTGCAAAATATCATGAGGAATACCTGATGCACCGTGGAGTACCAATGCTGCATCAGTCACTTTATTAATTTCAGCAAGCCGCTGCAGATCAAGCTTTGGTGTTTCTTTATAAAAACCATGTGCAGATCCAATTGCGATTGCAAGTGCGTCCACACCTGTTTCCTCAACAAATAATTTTGCTTCATCCGGTTCTGTAAATCCTTTTTTTTCTGTGCTCTGCCCCAGCTTCGCAACATATCCCAATTCTGCTTCTACACTGGCGCCATATTGCTCTGCAAGCTTCACCACTGCTTTTGTAATTTTAATGTTATCTAAGAATGGTTTTTCACTTGCATCAATCATTACGGAATCAAACCCGGCATCAAGACATGTGGCCACCAATTCATAAGAATCTCCATGATCAAGATGTAACCAGCCTTTCACACCAAATTGCTGAAGCATAGATTCAGCAAGTGCAGTGGCAACAGGTAAGCCCAGATATTCTATAGAACTACGTGTAAGTTGGAGTATTAATGGTTTCTTTACAATATTTGCTGCTTTTACTACTCCCTGTAAAGTTTCAAAATTATAAAAATTAGCAGCCAGCAATGCTTCATTTGCATGTCTCAGTTGCTTCCATATATCCTTTAGTCTGATATTACTACTCTTCATAACCAAATTTCTCTTTAGCGGTTTTTATAATTTCCGGATAATTAGTAAAGGCAGTTGTACCTCCTGGTTTTGTTGTTGAAACAGCACCGGTAAGATTGGCAAATTTTTGGCAATGTATTAGAGTCTGTTTTTTCAGATAACTGAAAATAAACCCTGCATTAAAGCTATCACCTGCCCCAATTGCATCCACCACTTCATTATTTAAAAATGCATCACAGGAAATGATTTCATTGTTATAGAATAATACAGATCCCCATTTTCCCCGTTTTACAACAATTATATTTGCAGTGTCTTTTATTATTTCCAGAGCTTTTTCAAGTGTACTTTGTTTTGTCAGGTTTAAGAGTTCTGCTTCATTTGGTATAAAAACATCAACAAACGGTAGTACCTGCCTGAAATCGAGGTCCCATTGTTCAGAAGGATCCCATTGCATATCAAAAGAAGTAGTAAGTCCAGCCTCTTTTGCTTTTTTAAATAAGCAATCTAGCTGTCCTTTAAACCCGGGTTGAAAAAAATAAGATGAAAAATGCAGGTGTCGCCCACGATGTAGCATTTCCTCGCTGATATCGTATATACTCAACTGCTTCATTGCTCCCTGGTAAGTAATATTTGCTCTGTCATCACCAAAATTGAGTATTACTGTAGCTCCGGTTTCTAATTCATCTCTTTTCAAAATCATAGAGCAGTCTACTCCTTTCTTTTCAAGTTCCTCTTTACAAAAGCGGCCAAAAATATCTCCTCCTATCGCACCAATAAATGCAACCCTCATTCCCAGAGAGCTTAAATTACTGGCAAAAATAGCAGCCGAACTGCCTAAAGTAAGTGTCATATTATCGGCAAATTTTTCCTTTCCAATTTCGGGGAAAGAATGAATCTGGTTAAGAATTAAATCAACATTTAACTCTCCTACTACTATTACATCAAACTTTTTATTCATTTTTACAGCCTTGGATCTATTCTGTGTAATTTATTTCTCACACATTTATCAGATCAATTTATTGTGGTAGTAAAATAAAATTAATATGGATAGATAGTAACCCCCTGTACTATTCTGTTGATACTTCCTTTCTGGGATGGCGAATCAGGGGTAAGTCCCAACAATATTGATTTATAAAACCCAATAATTTGTGCCGGAAGTACTGCACAAATTGAAAAATAATCATCGGGAATACATTCATTCTCACAACAAAGGTCTATTGACAGATTTATATTTATATCATCCAACTTATGCAAACATTGTCCAATCCCAATGCTAAAAAGATAATTTCCTTTTTGGTGAATAGATTTAACAAGATCTGTTTCGTATTTATAAACATAGGGATCTGCGGAGAATAAATAAATTAATAATGTAGAGCTGTCAATAGCTGCCCTGGGTCCATGACGAAATCCAAGAAATGAATCGTGCTGGCAAATGATTTGTCCATCAGTCATTTCCAGTAATTTAAGATGAGACTCTTTAGCAGCACCTTTTAATGCTCCCGAACCTAAGAAAACCACCCGTTTAAAATCCATTGTAGATACTTCCCTTAAGTTCTCAGCATACTTTTGTAAAACGAGGTTCCCGTATTCTACCAGTTTCTTAGTTTTACTATGATTATTTTTCAAGTGAATAATATCAGAAATCAATAATCCGGCAAAAGTCATTGAGGTAAACGAGCCTGTCATAGCAAGTGCCTGATCATTTGCCGTTTCAGGCAATATAAATACATAAGAATTTTTTTTACCGTAGGCTTTTTTCGCAAGATTTCCTTCAGCATTGCAGGTGATAACGATATGATAAACCCTATCGTACATTTTCTCTGCAAGCTCAAAAGTGGCTGTACTTTCGGGGCTATCACCCGACCTGGCAAATGAAATGAGTAATGTTGGAACAGTTTTATGAATAAGCCCCCGGGGATGTGTTACCAAATCAGTAGTTGGAACTACAACCGTAAATACACCTGTATTGATAAAAAAAGATTGTTGTAAAATTTCACCAATAAATGCTGAAGAGCCTGCTCCTGAAAGTACTATTTGAAGATTATTAATTTTGAATATTTCATTCAAAAATTGTAACAATTGGTCTTTTTTTTCCAAAACCGACATATAAGTATTTTCCCACAAATCCGGCTGCCCATTTATTTCTCTGGCCAGATGTCCTCCCTTTTTGAAATTAATACTCCGTAACAGTTCAATATCTTTCATATTTTTTTCTTTATCACGATTTTAAAAGTATATAATTTTCTTTTCCTTTACAAATATATTTAAAAACAAACTTTTTTTAAATATTATCCTAATTCAAAAAAGTAAATAATCTGTTTTGAACCAGGTATTACTCAGCCATTAGAAATATAGCAACAATCGCCATTACCATACCTATACCAATTATTATATGAGGAAGTACTCCATAAATCAGTAGGGATAATACTATGGTTATTACAGGCGCCCCGGTATTTGTTAATGGGCTTACTATTATGGCCTTCCCAAATCGAAATGCATAAACTATAAATAAAGCACCAATAGCATTTAAAATTTGTATACCCGCAGTAATAAAAGGCCACTTAAGCTGCCAATTCATACCGTTCTTAAAATCAGTAAAAAGCAAAGCAATTGGAATCAATCCAATACTTGTGAGAGTCATATAAAAAAAAATACTTTCAGCCTTCATATGATTGTTAGCCACACGCATAAAATAAGCCTGAATACCCCAGAACAAAAACACTAATAGTGACAGGAATATCCATAGCGATCCAAAGTTATTTTCATTGCCGGGTGGCTGATATGAAAGTAAAGGAATTGCTACCAATGCAATTACTATCCCTATCCATGACCTGATTGATGCTTTCTCTTTCAATAAAAAAAGAGACAAAAAAATAGTAACCAATGGAGATAAAGAAACAAAGGGGAATACAAGATAAGCAGGTCCTCTTTTTAAAGCCTCAAATAAAATTAACTGCCCGGCAGCTCCGAAGAAACCTATAAGTAAACCATACAACAAAGCTTTATAATGGGTTTCCGGTTTCCAGTGAATTATTTTCAATGCTACTAATGCTGGTACAATCATAGTAATTGCCCAAACTACATATCCCAATGTAGCCGGGAAGCCTTCTTTTACAGGCAATTCGCTAAGTGCTCCCCATATCCCCCAAAAAACAGTAGTACATAATGCAAATAAAAACCAGGGCTTCATTCTCATTGTATAAATCTTTTTATAATGATGCTTTTTTTAGTAAAAATAAAGAACAAAAGAAAGATAAAATAAATATATTTTTAGATAGTATTTATATTTGAAAATAAATAGAAAGATAATATTACTATAAAAAAGTAATACAAAAATAAATATGTGTACCTGTTTTACAATTAGAAGTATTCAAAAATTCTTAATACAACATCAGCAGACCAATAGGGGATGATGCTGAACATTCTGTATACCAAATAAACCAGCTATTTTAATTTGCTGACCGGAAAGGAAACAGGTATAGTTCGGAACGAAACGACATATATTATAGACAGATAATGGGAAAAGATATTGGTTCCAACTTTAAAACAGTTGATATAAATGTGATTTGAAACAATGCCTTTCTCTTCCTGCTAAAATTTATCATCCAATGCAAATACAGGATTACGGTACATCCATTGTCCATTGGTAAAATCGGGGAAATCAACTGTTTCAAAACCAAGCTCAATACTCTTTTCGCTCAACGGTGTTACGGCACTCCAAGCCGCAGCATCATAAACGTCCATTTTAGGTGAAACTTTATTTTTGACAGCCTCAATAAATCCATGCAAAACAAAAAAATCAATACCACCATGTCCGGCAGCTTTTTCATTTTCCTTAGAATCCCAGCGCTTCCATAAAGGATGGTCGTATTTATCTAACCAGGATTGCTGATCATCCCACTCATGATGCTTTGGAGATACCCCTTCCACATAAATGCCTTTATTAACCTGCATCCATAATCCATTGGTACCCTGCACCCGGAAGCCAAGTGAATATGGCCTTGGCAGGTTAGTATCATGCTGAAGTAAAATCGTTTCACCATTAGCACATTTAATATGTGTGGTTACAATATCTCCCAATTTAAACTTCACTTTTGCATTAGGATGGCTATCACCGGCTTTCTTCACAATATAATCATGAAGCCCTCTTGTTTTTGTGGCGAAGGAACTGAGAGACAAAAACCGGTTGCCATAATTAATATCAATCATAGTGGCAATGGGCCCAAGACCATGTGTGGGGTACAGGTCCCCATTACGGCGCAAAGAATGTTCTGTTCTCCACCTCGCTTCAGAGAATGCTTTGGGACCAAATTCCACACCACTGTCATAAGGATCAATACCATTATTGAATTTTACTCCGCGTAAATCGTGTTGATATCCAGCCTGCAGATGAATAATTTCTCCAAACACTCCCTGGCGTACCATATTCAAAACAGCCAGTACGTCACGGAAATAACAAGCATTTTCGAGCATAGTAACATGAGCTTTCTGTTTTTCCGCCTCGCGAACCACAGCCCAGTGGTCTTCCAGCGTTATACCTACAACAACTTCAGTGGCCACATATTTAATACCTGCCTGTAAACAGTCTATAATCATTGGCGTATGCCACTCCCATGGAGTAGCAATCAGAACAGCGTCTATGTTTTTTTGCTCTAATAACTTTCTGTAAGCATGCGGATGACCTTTATATATCTGAGGCATTTTCTTCCCCGATTTTTTTATTATATCCGTAGCCATGCCAATCATCCTTTCGTCAATATCACATATAGCACTTACCTCCACGTCACTTCGCCGAAGGGCATTATCCAAATGTGCCTGTCCCCGTAGTCCAACCCCAATAATTGCGAGCCTTACATTATTATCACGGTTTGAAGTAAACCCCTGAAGTGTTCCTAATCCCAAAGCAGCCGTTGCAAATGTTGTATTTTTTACAAATGATCTTCTTTTCATAAAAAATGAATTAAATTGAAATTTTTAATATTTATACTTTATTTTATTTTACTAAATAAATTTATATAACATTTCTCATTTTTCATTATAAAATATAAAGTAAAAAATTATTTCGCCGCGTGAAAAGATCTACCAAAAAGTTTGCCTGCCATAACTTTAATTATTATTCTAAGCAATAGCAATGCCCAAACATCAATCAAACCGTCAATTGAACTGCCTGTCCGTTATTTTCAATTGATTGTTGGTTTGGATTTGTTTAAACGGTTTAGCATTAAAGCAGCCTGATGAGGCCATAGCCGATACAAGTAGCAATAAAATAATTCTCATACAATCGTTATTACAATAATTTATTTCTGTTTGATGGGTCCAATATATTTGGTAGCCATCACCAGGTTGGAAAATTTGATATAGCTGGAAGGCGCTTGGGGGTTTTCATGAAAATATTCGAGCCATAACCAATTAATATTTAATTTTTGATCTGTTCTCCATCTGAAACCTTTAAAAGGCGGATCAGCGGGATTATTATACCATTTGTCCTTGTCCCAGCTCCCGTTCGGAAACCCTGGACCCCAGTGTCCGGACTTCACACCATCTACCCAAATAGCCAACTCGCCGTTGTATTCAGTTACCGGCTTATTCAGTTTCAGCATTACTTCAATACACATCCATTTATCAAATTTTACAACCGGGTATTTACCCGTTGCGGGTGGATGTCCATAGGCAGTGGCCCCCTCAGATATCATAACATTGCCCCAGCAGTTGGAACCACTGGCATCAGCATTCATATCGCCCCAGTATAAGTAAGCATCCATTCCAGGAGGGTCAGTATTTTGCCAGGTAGGTTCACAGCAAATGCTCAACCGTTCATCCGGCAAACCGCAGGTCCCTGCCCTCGGATCAGGCCATGACGTTGCAGGGTTATATCCTCCAAACCAAACTGATTCGTGATGGAAATAATTTTTGGAAGAGGAAGGATACTTTACATAGTATCTTACAAATACCACACTGTCAAAACCCGGTGTAAACTGTTTGAAAAGATGTCCACCGCCACTGGTTCCTCCGGTTATGCTTGTCATCTTAACAGACTTTGCATTAATGCTTCCTGCCGGTATATCATCCTCCAGGATCATGCCTTCCGTATTTAGCTTATCGTTATACCGGCTGAGAATATTCGGCATACCATCATCAAATTTTTCAACATACAGTACACTCGGATCACTTTGTATATTCACATCTCCAGGATACCGGGAGGCAATGCCAGACTCCTCTACAGGAGGCTGTGCGGTGGTGAATTGAGCATTGCTGAAACTACTTTCGCCTGAAGCATAATTTGCTTTCACCCGCCAATCGTAAAGAGTAGCTGCGGATAGTCCGTTAAAGCTGGCAGATAAAGCAATGGTATTGTTAATCGCATTAGACCAGGAATTAGCAGTGTTTATTTTATATTCACCAGTATAAGAACTAACGCCTAATACGGCGGTCCAACCTACCGTTGCGCCGGATGTGGTAATGGCCGAAGATGCGAGACCTGAAGGTCTTTTGCAAAATGCTGTGACGGTTGGAGCATCTCTTTTCTTTGATTTTGCACAGTTCAATGTAACTGCTGCCAAAAGAAACAGAACGTGTAAGCTATTTCCCATAAAAGTGATAGTATCAATCTTGAAATGAATTTATTTTGTATTTCTCCATATAGTTCCTCAGCTTTTGCAACCATCCTTCCATATCTAATTTTTGTTCATCACATATCAGGTATGTCATATCGGGTTGCCTGTTGGCAAAATGTCTTGTTCTGTCCTGCTGAAAGAAATATTTTTTACCCTCTACTGACAATCCTTTTGGCAGCCTTGTTTTTTCCCACACATCAATCAGATTGTTAAAGACTTCCGACCTTCTGTTTATACAATGCTCTACTATATCTGCAGCCTTCTTCAGACAACTATAGGTACTGTCTCTGTCAACAAACGTTAACTGGTTTGCCTCCTTAATTGAGGTTTCTACATTCGATAAATCGCCATAAACCAGGCAGGTATGCCGTATTAACTGTGCAATCGTTTCATACAACTCAAAATCGTAAAGATGTTTTGCACCTGCTGCATTATTAGCCCTAATAATATCAAGAGCACGATTCATTTTTTTCAATACCAATTCAGATCTTTTAATCATACCACTATGAAGAGTATTCCAATACGGATTATATTCTAAGGCATCCCCACGGGGCAAATCAGGCATAAATGTTTTCCCGATTTCACCCCAATGCCATACCTTTCTTTCAAAACTATCCCAGAAATAATAGCTACCCTCATTCAACAGGGTAAATAACTCCTCCATATCCTGCGATTGGACTCCATAATAATTTTTGAAATAAGATTCTTTAAAATCATTAAGAGTAAGTGCTTTACCATTCCAGGAAAAAGCGGCAGATGTAATAAAGCTTAGCATCCACATCTGATTATGCAATCCCGCATCATCCCATGAAGTGCGTATCATACCATCATACACACCCGAGGTAGCGGCTCTCTTTAATTCATTGAAAGATTCTTCAAGACTGCCAGTTGCAATTGAGGCTGTTTCATCCATCTTAAAAAAATAAGGCAGAAACAAAGGTTCAATTCCAGGATTGGGATCATAAAAGAAAACCTCATAACCAAGTTGTTTTGCCCTGCGTGCATTATCAATCATCATATTACGTCTTGTATCCTCTTCTGTCAGCACCAATCCTTTATCAGGCACCACTGGTTTCCCGTCATTTTCCAACTCCCATCCCATTGGAGTATCCCACACCATGGGTTTTCTTTTTTGCGAAAGAATATATTTTGCCGCCTTATTGGTAAATAAATGATAAATACCCTTTTTCCCGATTTCTTTTGCTTTCTTTTGACATTGATCACAAAGACCTAATTCAAAAGTTTCATCAGATCCGATATGTATGTACCTGGAACCAGGTGTTGCATTTATGGCATCCTTCCAGAGATCAAACAGTAAGTCGTAACTACCTGCCTTTAACGGGCAAAACTCAAAGTTGGAAGCCGGTATCTCGCGCAAATGTGCGAATTGTGGCCATTTTAATAAAAAACTGACATGTCCCAACCCCTGTACTAAGGGTACAATCTGGATATGATAGTTTTTGGCAAAAGCAACAACTTCTTTTATTTCATCCGGCGTAAATGCACCCGGGGCGCCTATTTCAGGATGGCTAGGATAAGCGAATTTGTCTTCCCATTCCCAAACAAACATGTTGATCTTATAATCTGAGAGTTCTTTTATAAAAGACTTTACGTAAGACATTTTATCCTGGTGATGTTTGGTATCGTAATGCACAGCACGTTGAAGAATAGCGGGCCAATCCACCACTTTTAATCCGGGCACCTGATAATACTCTCCTTTCTTTTTAATAAGCTGTAGCAATGTTCGTGTACCATAAAACAGTCCCTCCTCCCCCATGGCAGTAATGATTATACCCTTGTCATCTGATACGATTTCATATCCTTGATCCCCAATCCTGGCATTCCCTTTTTTACGAACCAGGAAAATAGTATTCAGTCCTTTCTGATGACTAAGATGTGCAGTTATATTCCATTTCTCTTTCAGATCGCGAATCAGTTCATTTGCGGCAAACTCATCAGCAGCAGAATGATTCTTATTCAAAACTATATTCAGGTTATTCTTAAATTCAAAGTATTCGCCTTCAATACTCACCTCCTGCGGGTATGGTAATACATATAACCCCAGGTCTTTTAAATCTGTAGCAAGGCATTTATCTGGTAATAAAAAAAGGGTAATAAAAAAAACAATTCCATATAGCAATATATTTTTGCCGTTTTTCATTCTCCTGAACAAATTCCCTATTAAACCCTGATTTAGATATACTGAATAAGTACTGTTCAATTCACCGACAAATAATCGCTTCTTCATTAAAGTAAAGTTTGATGATAACAATATTAAAAAGAAAGATATTGCAAATTAATAAAAAGATATAATAAATTTTTATTTGAATTTTAATTTCGTAATCTAATATATCAAGTAAGAAATTTGTAATATTGAGTAAAAGATCTTGGGTTGCTGAATTTAAAAACAAACCTAAACATGAATGTATTTTGTACAAGCTGCAGGTTAAACTACCAAATTTTGAGAACAGCGGTTTCTATAATAATTATAACTTTTCTTGCAGGATGTACAACGAAAAGAAATGAAAGTTTTATAACATGGGAAGTATATCGTGGTGATGACGGCACCAATGCATATTCAAATTTAAACCAGATTAATACTGAAAATGTAAGCAAGCTTACAGTATCCTGGATATACCAGACCAATGATAAATCCGATTATTTTACCCTGGAATGTAGTCCTATCATTGTTGGCGATACGCTCTATGGCATTTCTCCAGGTCTGAAAACTTTTGCTCTTGGGGCAAAGACAGGAAAGCCAATCTGGGTATTCGATCCCTTTGGAAATAAAAGCAAAGAAGGAGGTGTCAGCAGAGGATTAACTTATTGGAAAGATGGGAATGATAAAAGAATTATCACATTCGTTGGTAATAAAATGATTGAATTGAATGCGGTATCAGGAATGCAAATTATGCACTTTGGGGACAGCGGATATGTAGATATGAATAAAAACCTGCGCAGTCATGATGGACTTAACCTGACAGAAGATGTAAACAATACATCACCAGCAATCATTTATAAAGATTTAATTATAACCGGATCTGCAGTAGGCGAGGATTACGAAAGTTCACCTGGTCATATTCGGGCGTATGATGTGCGTACAGGAAAAATGCAATGGATATTCCACACTATACCTCAGCCAGGCGAGTCCGGATATGACACCTGGCCCAAAGATGCTTACAAAACAGCAGGTGGTTGCAATGCATGGTCTGGTCTAAGTATTGACCGGGAGAAAGGAATAGTTTTTGCTGCTACCGGCTCTCCTTCTTTTGATTTTCATGGTGGCGACCGTCAAGGAAAAAATTTATATAGTAACAGCGTAATTGCCATTGATGCAGCTACCGGAAAATATATCTGGCACTATCAGATTTCACACCACGATTTGTGGGACTATGATTTGCCATCACCGCCTAACCTGATAACTGTAAAAATAAACGGTAAAGTAAAAGAGTCCGTTGCCCAGATAACCAAGCAGGGATTTATTTTTCTCTTAGACAGAAAGACAGGACAACCCCTATTTCCAGTTGAAGAGAAGCCAGTAGCTGTTTCAAAAATGCAGGATGAACAAAGTTGGCCTACTCAACCTGTACCTTTAAAACCTTTGCCACTTTGCAGGCAGCGATTTGACGAAACCGTAATAACCGATATTTCGCCAGAAGCTCATTCTTATGTGCTGAACGAAGCAAAAAAATATGCCTGGGGTGATATATATCTTCCTCCTACAACAGAGGGGATAATTCAGTTTCCCGGTTATAGGGGCGGAGCTGAATGGAGCGGTGCCTGCGTTGATATGAAAACGGGAATAATGTATGTTGGTGTAAACGAGATTCCAAACATTACCCAATTAGTTAGAAGGACTAACGATAACATCACAGCGTTGCCGGGTATACCTTTTAAAAAAGCCGGTGAAATTCTATACCGGCAAAATTGTTCAGCTTGTCATGGACTTGACCTGAAAGGGAACAGCAGTTTCCCGCCACTTTTTAATATTGCAGAAAGATTAAACTCTGTTGATGTAAAGGCCGTTGTTGAAAAAGGAAGAGGATTGATGCCGGGATTCAGTAAACTTACAGAACAGGACAAATCAGCAATATTAACTTATCTCTTTAATGTTAATAGTAAACAGGTATATCAAAAGCAGGAATTGAAAGAAACAGAAATTCGTACACACTACAATTTAAAAGGATATATACAATTGCTCGACCAGAAGGGTTATCCCGGTGTGAAGCCGCCTTGGGGTACATTGAATGCAGTAGACCTTAATACAGGAGATATTTTATGGAAGAAACCATTGGGAGAATACCCCGCTTTGGCTGCAAAAGGAATCACTGCTACCGGCACCCAATTATTCGGCGGAGGCATAGTAACAGCAGGTGGATTAATTTTTATTGGCGCTTCCCAGGATGAAAAATTCAGGGCCATAGATAAAAAAACAGGTGAGACCCTATGGGAATATCAATTGCCCGCAGGTGGTTATGCCACTCCTGCAACTTATGAAATCAACGGGAAACAATATGTGGTAATAGCGGCAGGGGGGGGTGGCAGGCAACGTACAAAGGCAGGAGATTATTATATCGCTTTTGCATTGCCATAATTTATTATTGTGGAAAGGTTAGGACATTATTATTAATCAACCTTCTTTCTTTTTAGTTTTATGAAAAAATTTCTACTTCTTGCGACTTCGTGTATACTCTTAATAATAATAGCAGGAAAAGGTCAGTCGCAACTGAATGATGAATATAAGGACAAAACTTCAGGTGTACTGGGGCTGGGAGATTTTGAAAACACAACTTCACCGGGAATTTGGAAGGGAACAATTGCTATTACTTCAGAATTTCCTTCCTATGGTAAATCGTCACTAAAGCAATCTTCCGACGACTGGCAACCTTTGACATTAGTATCCTCTGAGATTATTAGAACCCTGAGTAATTTCGATTGCCTGAAATTTGATATTTATAACCATTCTACATCATTGTATTTCGGTTCTATCCAAATCATTGATGATCTTGCTACAGATGAGCAGGTCGAAACAAACGGTCAGAGCTACAGGGGAAACGGAAAAATATTTATTAATAAAGGGTGGAATCATTATGAATTTCTTTTAAAAACTGCCCGTTTTGAAGAAGATAACCGACCATTGACCCTTAATAAAATCTGTAAAATTAATTTCTCGTTTGGCTCTCCTGTTCCCACGATTTTTATTGACAACTTCCGCCCCATATACGGTTATACCAGAGACCTAAGTTCTGCAATCTTATCATTGAAGCTGATGGGTGAAAAAGAAATCATTTCATTACAAGACTTCCGGACTTTAAACGAAATTTCAGGTAACCAAATTATCCTCCGGCAGTTCAGGAAATCGTATACAGAATCAAAAAATAAAAACATGTAGGTATGCTTGAGTATTTAAGAAATCATCACCGGAAATTTCTGGTTATTATATCGCTGATCGCTATTTGCTGCAATGATCGCAAATATCATGAAGAGAAAGTAGATAACCCCGAATACATTCCCAATACAGTTTTTCTTGCGCATGAGAATTTAACATCTTCCAAATTCAAAGCACTGAAAGAAAAGTATCTGTTGGATACTATATTTCATGGTGAAACAGACGAACTGAAAAGAATTTTACTGCTCAGAAACTGGATACGACAGATTATAAGCATCAACGATCCGGGTCCACACCCCGGTGATGGCAGTTGCGAAAGTATTCTTGATCATGCATTAAAAGGTGCCGGGTATCATTGCGGGCATTTCATGGTGGTTCAAAACGCTATTATGAATGCGTACGGATATGTCACTCGTTGTCTTGGCGCGGGGCCTGGCGGTATTGACAGTGCTGATGGCCACCATGGAATAAATGAAATCTGGCTCAACAGCTATCACAAGTGGTTTTTATCCGATGCCAAATACAACAGTCATTTTGAAAAAAACGGGATCCCACTTTCGGCATTGGAAGTACGTGCTGAATATTTAAAGAATAAAGCCGCGGATATCATAAGAGCAAAAGGTGTTGCCAGAACTCCTGTTGAATTTGATGAGGAATACAAGACCAGCAAAGAACATTTTGCCCGCACGTACGCCTG
>JAFDXH010000175.1 GCA_018268075.1 Bacteroidota bacterium
GAAGTTTGGCCACAACCTTTGCCCAATAGTTGCCCATCTTTTACTATTGAAATGGCGTTGCTTTTCAAATGTTTGCAAATAATATTTGCAAGGGCGAGGTCGTTTTTTTCTGATGCTGTTGTCTGCCTTCCGCCAGCCTCTTCCCATGCTGAAAAATTACCTTCATCTTTTTGCTGCATTAATAAACCACCCAAAAGGCTTTTTATTTGCATTTTTTCTTTCGGAAAATTTACCAATTTTAATAATATCCGGTTCTTTTTTGATTGAAGCGCTTCTAAGGCATCTTTTTCAAACCCGGGCGCAATAAGCACTTCAAAGAAAAGATCTTTTAAAAGCGAAGCAGTGGCTATATCTACATTTGTATTGGATATGAGTACACCCCCAAAGGCACTTTCCGGATCGCCGGCTAAAGCATCTTTGAAGCTATCAGCACTACTACTTCTTATGGCCGCGCCACATACATTGGTGTGTTTAATAATGGCAAAAAAAGACTCTTTCTTGTTTAAAAGTAGATTAGCATCTTTTAGTAGTTCTATTGCTGCATCTACATCTACCAGATTATTATAGGAAAGTTCTTTACCATTTAACTGCACAAAGATGTCTGATAAATTACCGGAAAATTCCGCCGTCTGGTGTGGGTTTTCGCCATAGCGCAATGCCTTTTTGCTTGATGTAAATGGATTGGGATATACCGCATTATTAAAATATTCAGAAATGGCAAAATCGTAAGCCGTGCAAATATCAAATGCCTTACGGGCAAAATCTTTTCGCTCCTCCAGAGTAGTGCTTCCTTTATTTTCCAAGATATTTTTTACCAAAGGGTAATCTTGCTTGCTTGCTGCCACTAGCACACGTTGAAAATTTTTTGCCGCAGCTCTTATCATAGAGGGGCCGCCCACATCTATTTTCTCAATAATGAGTTTTTCATCATTGGTGGCCTTTACGGTATCTTCAAATGGATATAAATCTACCAGTACCAGATCAAATTGAGGAATATTATATTGTTGCATTTCTTGCACATCTGATGCTACATCATTTCTGGAAAGAATGGCCCCAAATACTGACGGGTGAAGTGTTTTGACCCGCCCACCAAATATAGATGGATGGCCGGTGAGGGTTTCTATTGCTATGCATTTTGCGCCTAGGCTTTCAATAAAAGATTGAGTGCCGCCGGTGCTGTATATGGTTACATTATTTGATGAAAGTAACGCCACTATTTCTTCTAGCCCTTCCTTATTATATACAGAAATTAGGGCAGATTTTATCTTTATATCCATCTAAAATTTTAATTAAATATTTGCTATAAATGCACCTTGCGTAGATACATCATGAAAGCGCAAATGTAATTCTTCACATTCTTTTTTCCATTGCCGTATTTTCCAGGCTGGATTAGATGCATCGAAAATAATCTGATTGAAAGAGAAATTTTGGATTAAAGTATTCATTTTGAAAGTAGCCCCATTTGAAACAATAATATACTCCAGAGCAATAGGGGCTGATGGTGCCAGCGCTAAGGCGCTGTCTAATAGTAGTATTCTGCTATTATTTATCTGAAGAAAATTCATTAATCGGGGTTCCTGCAATTTTTTTTCTTTGTATAATCTGTACGCGGTTCTTGCCGGATTAATATTATAAGCATTGAGTAATGAGTCTTTACGAATAGCCTCATCAGTTATGGTGGAATATGAGTTCCCGTTAATAATATCAATGGCAGAATGTTTTGGAATATTATACACAATTAGTTTTTGCTGGTTGTACGCCTTCCATTGATCTGAAACACGAATAACACCAAGAAACAATAAGCCTAATAGACCGAGAGTTAAGGCCAGTTTCTCTTTTGAAAAAAACCAGCTTAACATACTTATAATGAATATTGAAAGCAAAAGCGTTTCGTAAATATTAAATGAAATATTTTTCCAGACAGAGAAGGGGAAATTATTAATGTATAAAATAGACTGGTTCATTATCCATAAAAAAGCATAGGCCAGTTTGCCGGCATACAAGGCCGCTGGTGCAAATACTGAGATCCCTATTAATAGTATGCACGACCAGATGGCTAAGGTGCATAGCGGAATGGCAACAAGGTTTGCGATTACAAATAACAAAGGCATTTGATGAAAATAATATAGGCAAAGCGGGATTGTAAATACTTGTGCAGAAAGAGATACGCTGACCAACTGCCATGCATAATCGAATACTTTGTTATTAAAATGGAGCCAATTATATACAGCTCGCTGGCAAACAACAATCCCTAATACTGCTGAATAGGAAAGTTGAAACCCTACATTCCAAAGAATAAAAGGATCGTAGCAAAGCAATACAAACGCTGAAAGACTGATACTATTAAAGATGGAGGCTCTTTTGCCAGAGAGCGTGCCTATTGAAATAAATGTAAACATTACTGCAGCCCTTAATACAGAAGGCGATGCCCCCGTAAGCAATGCAAAAAACCAAAGACAAAATATGATGAGTACAATACGGCTCTGTAGGTGGCTGCGAAAAAAGGGTAATTTGCCTGTAATAAAAAACAAAAGGCCGTAAATCAATGCCAGATGCAACCCAGAAATTGCTATTAGATGTATTACGCCAGTATTGCTATAGGCCTGCACAAGATCTTTGTCCAGGTCAACTTTATAACCAACCAGTAAGGCATTTGCTACTGCTGCTTCGGCTTCGCCGGGTATATATTTATCAATCATCGCTATCACATAATCCCTAACAGAAAATAGTAATCTTTGAAAAAACTGAGCATCATTTCCACCTGTTTTTTTCCAATCATTGTCGCTGAGAAATACCTGTTGATAAATCTGATCGCGAGCCATATACGCTACAAAGTCAAATGCAAAAGGGTTTCCAGAATTGGTAAGGTCGGTGAATGGTTTTCTTATTAATATTTTATCTCCATATTGCAGAGAAGATGCGGCGCCATCCTTTTTAAAATATACCAGCACTTTGCCTTGGACGCCTGTTATTTGCGAGTCAGAAATTACCTGCTCTACTGTGCAGGTAGCCTTTATTGATTTGGCTTTTTCAACTAAGGGCTCCTGTATTTTTAGCACATACAGTGCACCTGCAGTACTGTTATTATTGTACCAATTAGTATGGTTTCTTATGTCCTTTATATGAACAACAAAGGCGCCAGCGGCAATCAGGGCAAAACTGATAAATATGCCTTTCAAAAATCTATATTGATACCTAAATGATTCTTTGAAAAAACTAAACAGATAAATAAAAATAAGAGAGGGAATGCCTGTAACAATAATATCTGTAAGAGTAAAGTTGCAATAATATTGTAGGATAATACCTGTAATTAAAGGCAATACAAGGCGAATAAAAGGGGCTTTTTTCCAAATATAGATTTGATAGGCTCCAGTCATTTATGTATAGATTTAATAGATAGTTCTGTTCTTTCAAATGTATTTTGAAGATACAGGTAAAAGAGGGAAATAGAGTAGAAAATTATCCTTCTTTTTCTATCTGAGCAGCAGCGGCATGATCTAAAAACAGAACAACATCTTTCCTGTTGCAGATAAAAAGCTGAGATGGATACCTTGCAGGTTGGTAGCGGCTCTTAAGTACATTTTTTAAAATGGTCGCCTTGTTTTCTCCGGCAATCATAAAGGCAATTTTATGCGCCTTGCTCACTACAGCCGGCATAAGGGTGATGCGGTACATTTGCTGATCCGTATTATACACCTCCCGCACCCATGTGGTAGAATCGCCAATAGCAGCAGATCCGGGAAATAAGGAAAGTGTGTGTCCATCATCTCCCATGCCCAATAATACCAGATCAAATGTAGTAGCACTTTTTTTGAAAAAATGATGAAGCACCTGATCATATTCTTCCGCTGACTGATCTGGAGAAATATCAGTACGCATTCTGTAAATATTTTTGGGCAATACAGGAACTTTGTTGAGTAGTGTATCGTATGCCATGGCAGCATTATTTCGCTTGTCGCTAAAGGGAACTACTCTTTCATCGCCCCAAAAAACGATTACTCTTTGCCAGTCTATTTTATACTCTTCCTGATTTTCTGATAATTCTTCATATAATGATTGGGGAGTATTGCCCCCAGATAAAACCATTGAAAAGGCCGGCTTGGTTTCCAGTGTCTTTTTAATGTAATCTGCTATCCATTTTGCAAGAGATTTGTTTAAAATTTTGACATCAGGAAGTATGTGCAATTCCATAAATGATCACTAATTGATTTTTGATATAGGAATTATATTTTTTTAATACGGGGCGGTTGAATTATCCAATGGTGCCCATCTTTGGCAATTAGGGCTTCGCCATCTTCAGGCCCCCAACTATCAGGCGAATAATTGGGGAAGTCTATGGGTTTTCTGCTGCTCCATACATCCAATATGGGCATTACAATGGCCCAGGCTTCTTCTACCTGATCGGCTCGCATAAATAAGGTGGAATCGCCATCCATTACATCATAAAGTAATGTTTCGTATGCCTCAGGTTCTTCGCCATTGTAAGCATCTTTATAATTGAAAACCATATCTACCGGATTTAAAATCATAGCTTGGCCAGGTCTTTTGGATTGAAAGCGTAGGCAGATATCCATTTCAGGCGAGATTCCAATAGTGAGCCGGTTGGGCCGCATGGTTTCTGTAGCTTCTTTAGGAAATGCAAAATCGGGCGCTTTCTTAAATTGAATGGTCAGTTCAGTTGTTTTATCATGCAGCCGCTTCCCTGTTCTCACGTAGAAGGGCACTCCTTCCCATCGCCAATTATCAATATAGAATTTTACAGCTGCAAAAGTTTCAGTAGTAGATTGAGGATTTACATCTTTTTCTTCTCTGTAACCAGATACTTGTTCGCCCTGCTGCCATCCCCCTGTGTATTGGCCACGCGCTGCAAAGTCTAAAACCTGGTCTTTCGGTATGCGCCGGATAGCTTTGAGTACATCCACCTTTTTATTTCGTATTTCGTTTGAATTAAAGGATACCGGAGGCTCCATGCCAATCATACATAATATTTGAAGTATATGGTTTTGGATCATATCCCGAAGAGCACCGGCTGTTTCATAATATCCACCACGGCCTTCCACCCCTACAGTTTCTGCAGCAGTTATTTGTACATGATCTATATAATTCCTGTTCCACAATGGCTCAAATAAAGAATTAGCAAATCTGAGCGCCAGAATATTTTGTACGGTTTCTTTTCCGAGATAATGATCTATGCGGTATATCTGGTCTTCTTCAAAATATTCAAGTAACATTTTATTCATTTCTCTGGCACTTTCCAGATCATGGCCAAAAGGCTTTTCTACTACAATGCGCGTACAGGCTGTATCTGCACACACCTGAAGTGTATTTAGGTTTTTTACAATAACAGGTACCAGTTGGGGTGCTACTGCCATATAAAAAATGACATTCATTTTTTCTCCCGCTGCTTTTTCTTTTTCTTGTATAATTTCTTCAATCTGCGGATAAGCTGTTTGATCTGCTACATCTAGCTTTACATAGCCTATATTTTTAGAAAAGGCATCCCAGCTTCCATTGTTATCTTTATTTCTGGAAAAATGATCTATGCCTTCTTTCAAATGGCTCTTATAGGCCTCTAAGTCGTAGTCAGTTCGTGCTAACCCTACTATTGCAAATTTGTCGGGCATGGCATTATCCAGAAATAAATTATATAAGGCAGGGGTTAGTTTTCGATAATTTAAATCTCCGCTACCGCCAAAAATAAACAGAAGAGAAGGGGCTAATTTTTTATAATCTAACATTTTTTGCTTGTGATTTTATTTAAGAAATACTTTCCCATTGTGTGTGAAATATGCCTTCGCAATCCACCCGCTCATAGGTATGTGCGCCAAAAAAATCCCGCTGGGCTTGTATGAGGTTTGTAGGTAAATGATGACGGCGGTAAGCATTGAAATAATTAAGAGATGCCATTAATCCTGAAGCAGCATAATTATTTCCTGCAGCCAACGAAACTACTTTTTGCAAAGCAGGTAATTTAAGTTGTAATACCTGAGCTATATTCTTATTCAGCAATAAATTTTTATAATTGTCTTCCTGAAACACATTTTTAAATACATCTAATAAGGCAGACCTGATAATGCATCCGCCACGCCAAACTTTAACTACAGCGGGAATAGGGATATCCATTTTTAATTCGCCGGATGCCTGTGTGAGCATTGCTAATCCCTGAGCATAACTTATAATAGTAGCGAAATACAATGCATCGTGAAGCAAGGAAATCAGTTCCTCTTTTGGAATATCAATCTTTTCAATATGAGTTAGATAAATATTATTGGCAATTACTCTTTCTTCTACTAGTGAAGAAAGGTTGCGCATCATGACAGCCGCATCAATATTGGGTACAGGAATTGGAAGGTCAAGCCCTTCCTGGGAAGTCCATTTGCCGGTGCCTTTTGCCCCTGCTTTATCAGATATTTTATCTACTAATTCTCCCTTGCCTTTATCATCCTTTTGTTCGAATATGGCAGCAGTTATTTCCAGAAGGTAAGATTTCATTTCACCACTATCCCATTTTTTAAATACTTCATGCAATTCTTTGTTAGACATTGCTAAGCCATGGTGCATTAAATCGTAGCACTCACTAATTAGCTGCATAATTGAATATTCTATTCCATTGTGCACCATCTTCACATAGTGCCCTGCTGCATTTTTACCTAAATAATCAACGCAAGGCTCACCATTTACCTGTGCTGCTACAGCTTTCAAAATGGGTGCTACTTTTTCATAAGCTTCCTGGTCGCCTCCGGGCATGATGCTTGGCCCACGTCTTGCCCCTTCTTCTCCACCAGAAATGCCCACTCCCATAAAATGAAATCCGGTAGGCTTAAGCTCGTCTATTCTACGCAGCGTGTCGGTATAATGAGAATTGCCACCATCAATAATAATATCTCCAGCTTGCAATAGCGGCTTTAAATCTTCTAATACACTATCTACAGGTGCGCCTGCTGGCACCAGCATCATTAATTTTCGAGGTACTTTCAGGGATTTTATCATTTCTTCAAGGGTATTCACTCCCCTTACCCGTGCATCCTTGCCTGCATTGGATTCCAGCAGTTTGGTTTTATCGGTATTCTTGTCATATCCAATTACTGCATACCCATGATCTGCCATATTCAGCAAGAGGTTACTGCCCATTACGCCTAATCCAATCATACCGAAGTCAAATAATTCTTCTTTCATAATCATATTTTTCTTAGAGGATAAAATTACTAAATGATCTTGTCACTAATTGGTAATAAAATATTGTACCTCTATTGTAGATGCTGTAGGTGACGGCAAAAGCCCTTAAAAATCATTGAACTTATTTTTTGAAAAACAACCACTTGTCAGCAATTATTGCCATTCATCCATTTGTTCAATTTTTATTTTTGAATTCCTTTCTGCCTTAAACGGTTTGCTGCTAAGGGTTTCAGCATAAAGATGTAAGGGAAAATGGAGTGAGCTACTTTAAAAAAACAGGTATTATGTATTGCATAGTATTGTATGTTGTATTATATTTGTAGAACAAATGGAGAAATAATAGCTATTAACCCATAATTAAAATTAAGAAAATGAACATAGAAAATACAGCAAGCCAGATGAGAAAGGGGGTTCTGGAATTTTGTATTCTCTCTATTATTAAATTAGGGGAAGCCTACCCGAGTGATATAATAGATGTAATGAAATCTGCGAACCTGAGCATTCTTGAAGGAACGCTTTATCCTTTGCTCACAAGATTAAAAAATGCAGAATTACTTACCTATCGTTGGGTAGAAAGTAACAGCGGCCCGCCAAGAAAATATTTTTCACTAACAGAGAAGGGAGCAAAATTTTATGATGAATTGGAAGCTACCTGGCTGGAACTTTCGGGCGCCGTAGAAGCAATTACCAATAAAAGATTATAAAACCACTTCAACCAAATTATAAAAGACAAACAATGAAAAAAGTAATTAATATCAATTTCCAGGGAACCGTTGTTCCAATTGAGGAAAGTTCTTATGAATTGCTGCAACAATACATCGAGAGCCTGCGTGTTCATTTTGCAGGAGAAGAAGGAAAGGACGAGATAATCAATGATATCGAAAGCCGGATCAGCGAACTTTTTCAGGAGCGTATTAAAAACGGATCTACCTGCATTACAGATGATGATGTAAACACCATTATAGATAATATGGGAAGGCCCGAAGAATTAGCTGACGATGAAATGGGAGCAGATTCTGAAAAAAACAAAGGTGAAAAGAAGAAGGAATCATTTACAGAAAGCACAACGTTCAACTGGAAAGGCAAAAGGCTTTATCGTGATGAAAATAATAAGATCATAGGTGGGGTATGTAGTGGTATCGCAGCGTATTTCGATATTGATCCGATAATAGTAAGAATTCTTTTTGTAGTTACAGGCGTGGGATTCCTTTTGTATATTCTTTTATGGGCTTTTGTTCCCGGTAGTTTTCGGATTGAGAATGGTGCCCGGAAAAGATTGTACCGGCATCCTGATGATAAAATAATAGGAGGAGTATGCAGTGGTATAGGTAGTTATTTTAATGTAAACCCTTGGCTGATCAGGGTATTATTCCTGATACCTTTTATTTCATTTATTTTTCGCTGGGGCCACATTGGCGCCTGGAGCTTTCCACATTTTTTGAGTTTTTCTTTTAGCCCCGGCAGTTTTATTGTTTATGTAATACTATGGCTGGTGATACCAGAGGCATCTACTACTGCAGAAAAATTGGAGATGAAAGGTGAAAAAGTGGATTTGAATTCTATTAAAAACTCTGTATTAATGGAAATGAAAGGTGTGGGGGAGCGGGTAGGCAAACTTGGCAAAGAAGCAGGCGAAATGGCTCGCGAAAAGGGACCTGAGATTGGTCAGCAGATTCATCAGGCGGCTACACGCAGCAGCGGTATAATAGGCAGAATTATAGCCGGGTTTTTCAAAATATTTGCCTATTTCATATTGGGTTGCATAGCATTAGCATTGATTATAGCACTATTTGCTTTTGCAGTGGTAGCCGTTGGTTTATTTCCACTAAAAGCTTATGTTTTAACCGATGGATGGCAGGCTGTACTTGCGTGGGGCACCTTAATATTTTTTATTGCCATTCCTGTTATCGGCATCATCACGTTTATCATCCGCCGACTTGCCCGTATCAGGTCGCAAAATAAAATAATGCGATGGTCATTTATTGCAATGTGGATACTGGGAATAGTTTGCTTTTTATCTCTTATCACATCCTTGGGTAAAGATTTCAGAAGTAGTAGTTCTGTAAATACTTATAATCTCAAATTGGAAAATCCACATGTACAATATTTGGAGGTAGAGCCTATAAATAACGGGAATTACAATAGGGGTAATAATTGGTTCAAGCTGGAACCTTATGCAACCTTAGGCATAGAAGATGATACAGCCTACATAAGCAATATTGCCATTCGTATTGAAAAATCTGAAACAGATAGCTTTCAGGTAACCATTACCAAAATGGCAAATGGAAGAACCAGGCGCTATGCAGATACTCTTGCGGGCCTTATCCAGTTTAATATTAGCCAGCAAGATTCTGCGCTTACCATGGATAGGTCAATCGCTATAAATACTACCGATAAATTCAGAAATCAAAATGTAGAAGTGCGTATAGCGGTACCTGTGGGCCATTATATCAAAATAAGTAAGAACTTTCATCGCCTCAACATTGTACATTTTTCAGGCTTTAATAATGGCGATGACTGGTATTTTTCTGATGATGATGACAAAGGAAATTCTTTAGATTATAACTATGGAATAAAATATTTAATGAAAGCAGATGGCTTATATACAGAAGATGGAATGAAAGTAAATGATAAGGGCTGGAATAGTAGCGACAATGATAATTCTATTACTCCACCCAAAGATGATGCTGGGTACAGGTATAATAAAAGTAAAGATTCACCAAAAATAAATAGTGGCAACAGGTTACAAATCATTCAGGAAAATTTAGATTCCTTGAAAGATTTACGCCAGAAGGAAATGGACTTGTTGCGTGATTCGCTCAGGAAATCAAAGGAGGAGATAGATAAAAAATTAGAGAAACTTAATAAGAGTACGGCGCTGGTTCCGGCCTGCCGAAAAGATGAAAGCAATGTTGGTTCTCCTTTTATTATGAGTATCTAATAAATCAAAAATGACCTTAGAAACATGATTGAATAATATCGGATTAAAATCGGTTGGTTTTAGTGGAATATGCTCTGCATCCTATATGCGGAGCATTTTTCATTCAGGTGGTTATCCCAAACTGGATTAACCATTAGGCCAAACCTGCATGGTATAATTCCGATAATAAAGTCGTTTAGTCCAATGATAGCTGAACTATTACGAAGGTGCAAAGGCTATTATGCCAATGAGGCATTGCCAATAGGCTAAATGGTTAGAGTAAAATGTCAACCTTAGCGGTTCTTTATTCCTTGCTGATTTCCAGAGGGCGGGTTGTTACCGGTAAACAATTGGCATTAGGTGAATAGACTGGAATTTAATTACCTTTCCTGCTTCAATCAGTTGATCAATTGTATAAATATGAAACCCGCTACTATTTTTATTTTTTTTATATTTTTTTCCTCTTGTGTTGCTAACAAATATGCTGCTACTAATAAAATTTATAAAAAGCAGGCAAAAGCACTTGCAAAGAATATAGCAAGACCACCACAAGGTTACGACAAAGCAACATGGATCGGCACAACCAATTTTGGGTTGAGAAAACCCTCAATGGTAATTATACATCATACTGCACAAAATAGTTGCGAGCAGACTTTTAAAACATTTACACTTGCACGAACTCAGGTGAGTGCACATTATGTGATTTGTAAAGATGGAACAATCCACCACATGCTTAATGATTATTTGCGTGCTTGGCATGCCGGTATTGGGTCATGGGGAAATGATAAGGATGTGAATTCATCATCAATAGGAATAGAGTTAGATAACGATGGGTTTGAACCGTTTCCGGATGTACAGATCAATTCATTGCTTACGCTGCTTGACACCCTGAAGAAAGATTACTTGATCCCTCAGGCTAATTTTATTGGCCATGCAGATATAGCGCCCACTCGTAAAAACGATCCCAATAAATATTTTCCCTGGCAGTTATTATCACAAAGAGGATTTGGGCTATGGTATGGCGATACCACCAATGTTACAGTACCAGAAAATTTCAACGACATACAGGCATTAAGAATAATTGGCTACTCTGTGCGGGACACGCTTGCAACCATTAAAGCATTTAAGCGCCACTTCGTTAGTAACGACAGTACACCACAGCTAAATTATGCAGATAAAAAAATATTGTTTGACCTGATAAAAAGATATGAATAAGGATATTTTATTTAAAAAAAAAAGACCCACAATCGCGGGCCTTTTCATTTGAAAAATATCCTTATCCTTATTGTTTTATAAATCTGGTTTTTAAGGATTCGCCATTTAGGACAACGTTTACAAAAAACTCACCTTTAGAAAGGTTATTTGTTGATAAGGTAAGTTCATTTTCACCCGCAGTAATATTTTTTGTGGTCTTTAAAACGATTCTACCCTGCATGTCTGCAATAGTAATTTGAGTCTGGCCTTCATTATCTGCAGTCAATTGAATAATCGCATTGGAAATTACAATCGTAGGCCTCATAGTAATCGCATTTCTTGTTAAACCATTTTGAACTAACACAATTTTAGAATAAGAAACGGCGCCATCTACATCTGTGATCTTAAGGCGATAAAAATTCTTGCCTGTAAGCGGCTGAGCATCATTAAGCGTAAATGCAGAGGCGCATCTTGCTTTTGTTTCTGTAGCAGAATATATAGTGCTGAAAGACCCAGTACTACTTGAAGAGCGCTCAATCTGGAAGTTTACAGTATTCGACAAGCAGGTTACTTGCCATGAAATTGAAAAACTATTTGCATTTTTAACTACAGAAAAACTACTTAATGTAATAGGCAAAGGATCAAAGGCATAATTTCTGGGTACAGGTGCTGTGGCTACAAAATCTACACTATTGTTATCAGTATCAGCGTTTGTTCCGTTTCTCATGATGCTTTGCGTGTTGCTGCCAGCAGGTGCTACAGCAGTTTCAAAGCAATCTGTTCCGGAGCCAAAGCCCACTTTATCTATTACATCGGTTGTGGGGCAGGATCCCGTTCCTACTGTAGTAGAACTTACTAAAATGACTTTGCCTTTTGTAGCAGAAAGATTGATTGTGCCTGTTGCATCTGGGGTTGGAAGTGCTGCACCAATGGCCCCACCTTTTACTTCCTGAATTAAAAAATAATGACCCGGTTGAATAGTGCTATCTGGAAGTGGGGTGACGGCCCAACTTGTACCTGTAGAAGCAGCGTATTGTACAGAATAGCCATTCACATTAATAGCTGCCGCTGTAGGATTATACAATTCTATAAAATCGTTTGTAAATGGCGCGCCTGTATTACCGCCTCCACCATATACCTGACTAATTACAAGGTGGGTCTGAGCAAAAGGTGTAAGTGAAATCAAGAGTAAACAAAGTGTAAAAATTTTTTTCATCTGTATATTTTTTTAAGTGTGTAAGGGTTACAAATATATGGTATGTGCTTTAGAAGGCGCCTGGCTTTTTGCCGTTGCAATGCGCTACTTAAAAATTACTGAAAACATTTATAGCAAAGTAGTTCTCTGATGGTCATTTCTTCTTCTATAAAAATGTTTAAAGTCCTTACATTTACAAACATTGTTGTCTTTAAAAAAAAGTAATTATTACAGAATTATTTGCCATAAAATAGTTTAGCCTTCATTTTCAAAAAGGGAGAGGGGTGAATTATTATTATGGGGAAATGGAATTAAAAATTTTAAATGATAATAGTGGAAAATTAAAATAATAACAAATGCTACTTGTACCCGTTACAGATCGCTTACTTGAAAAAAAATTTCTGGAGGTTCCTATATTGATTTATAAGGATGATGCCAATTACATCAGACCTCTTGATAAAGATATTAATGATGTTTTCAATCCTAAAAAAAACAAAGCTTTCCGTTTTGGCGAATGTGCCAGATGGTTACTAAAGGATGAAAGGGAAAATCTTTTTATAGGCCGAATAGCGGCTTTTGTAAATAAAAAATATTCAAATAAAGGAGATACTCAAAAGACGGGAGGTATAGGTTTTTTTGAATGCATCAATAGTCAGCTAGCGGCAGATATGCTCTTCGATGTAGCTAAGGCATGGCTGATGCAGAGAGGTATGGAGGCCATGGATGGCCCAATAAATTTTGGTGAACGTGATAGATGGTGGGGCCTTGTGGTAGAAGGGTTTAAACCCCCTATTTATTTGATGAATTACAACCCGCCTTATTATGTTGATTTATTTGAGCAATATGGGTTTAAAAATTTTTTTAATCAGGTGTGTTGGGAGATGCCGGTACACACACAGCTAAATGAGAAATTCGATGAAATGGTAAAAAAATACCATTCCTTGCCGGATTATTCAGTTTCCCACATTAGAAAAAATAATATTCCAAAATTTGCCAATGATTTTTGTACTGTGTATAACAAAGCCTGGGCGGGTCATGAAGGCAATAAACAATTAACTACTGAAGTGGCGCTCAAGATGTTTAAAACGATGAAGCCTGTAATGGACGAGCGGCTAATTTGGTTTACATATTATAAAACTGAGCCCATTGCATTTTGGATCAACTTGCCGGAAGTAAACCAAATATTTAAACACTTCAACGGTAAATTCGGCCTACTGGAAAAACTTCGCTTTTTATGGTTAAAAAAAAGAGGCGCGAATTCAAAATTTACCGGTATCGTTTTTGGCGTAGTGCCACGCTTTCAGGGTAAGGGTATAGATTATTATATGATTTCAGATGGTGCTAAAGAAATTCAGAGTAAAACAGGGTATAAAGATTTAGAACTACAATGGCAGGGCGATTTTAATCCAAAAATGCTTAATATTTCCAAAAATATTGGAGCGCATCAAAGCAGGTTGCTTACTACCTATCGTTATTTGTTTGACCGTACCAAGGAGTTTCACAGACATCCTATTTTAAATTAAAAACAATTGCAATCTGGGGCAAAGCAGCTCTTTGTAGAAATTTGGAAATTCATAATTGTTCTTAATGTTCGGAGATATCCTTATTGACTAAAGTTGTAAATTCGCTCCACTCAGATTATGGAAAATTTTGTTGTATCAGCACGAAAGTATCGCCCCCAAAACTTTGAAACAGTAGTAGGGCAGTCTCATATTACCACTACACTTAAAAACGCTGTAAAAAATAATCAACTGGCTCATGCTTTCTTATTTTGCGGGCCACGTGGAGTAGGAAAAACTACCTGCGCCAGAATACTTGCCAAGACAATCAATTGCGAAAACAGAGGAGAAGACGGAGAGGCATGTAATGTTTGCAATTCATGCATTTCTTTTGATAGTGGAACGTCCTTGAATATTCATGAGTTGGATGCGGCCAGCAACAATTCTGTAGATGATATCAGGGCTTTGGTAGATCAGGTCCGCTTTGCCCCGCAGGCAGGAAAGTATAAAGTTTACATTGTGGATGAGGTACACATGTTAAGTCAAGCGGCTTTTAATGCTTTCCTTAAAACATTAGAAGAGCCACCACCCTTTGCAATATTTATTTTAGCTACTACAGAGAAGCATAAAATTTTGCCAACTATACTCTCACGTTGCCAGATTTTTGATTTTAAAAGAATTACCAACCAAGACACCACAGACCATTTAAAGGCCATTTGCACCAAAGAAAATATTGTAGCCGATACTGCAGCACTTCATCTTATAGCTCAAAAGAGCGAGGGATGCCTTAGGGATGCCCTGAGTATTTTGGATAAAATAAGCAGTTTCACCAACGCAAATATTACTTATTCCAACACACTGGAGCACTTAAATATTCTTGATGAAGATTATTATTTTCAGTTGATTGGGGCTATGCAGTCGCAGAAAATTAGTGATGCACTCCTGCTTTATGATGAAATCAATAAAAAGGGATTTGAAGGAGATGAATTATTAAATGGCCTGTCAGAATTTATCCGTAACCTACTGGTAAGTCAGCAGCCGGGCATTGCTGATTTATTAGAAGTTTCTGAGGCCTTTAAAGAAAAATATTTTACAGTTTCTCAGAAAATAGAATCTTCCTGGCTTTTGAGTGCGCTAAATATTTTGAGTGAAGCTGAAATAAATATACGTCAGGCAAAGAATAAAAAACTTCATGTAGAGCTGGTACTTATTAAATTGTGTTATTTAAACCAGGCTTTGCAATTAATTGATAATGGCGGTGGCATAGCCGAAGGAAAAATTGCGACTGAGGCAAAACCTATTGCATTCCGATCTTTTTCTCCCGTTGCCTTTAAGGAAAAAGGCTCTAATAGCATCAACCCGCGTGAGACGAAAAAATCGGGTACGCCTGCAAATAGGAATATAGAAGAAAGCACTGCCAGATTGGTTATTGAAAAGGAGATTTTGAAAGCGCCCAAGGCTCCTCCTCGTATAGATCATACGCAGGTAAGCAAGCCTCCCGAAAAGATTTCCCGGATTGGATCTTTAAAGGAAATTCGCGAGAAACTGGCATTTGAAAATAGAAATAATGAAGTTAAAACCCTCACGATTGATGAACTTCATATTGCATGGACAAGCTATATTAATGATTTATTAAAGAAAAATCATCACGCCAAAATTTCTCATTTTAAGAATGCTCAACTGCACATTGCAGATGAAAATAGTATTGAAATAGTAGTTGATAGTAAATTACAGCAAACATTTATCGAAGCAGAAAGAGGCGAGTTGATTAATTTTTTACAAATGCACTTTAATAACCGATGTATCACCTATCGTGTACAAGTACAAAGTGGAAATAATGTAATGGAAGAAAAGGAAGAATACCTCAATAGCACCAAAAAATATTTAAAAATTGTAGAACAATACCCTCTTGTAAAACAAATGAAGGAAAATTTGGGGCTGCATCTTGAATATTAACCATCATCTCAAAGTATATTTAAAAATCTAATTATGTGGCAACGACTGGCGGGGTTAGTACTTAAATACCGGAAGTTGCTACTGGTGATATTGTTACTCATTACCGGAGTAATGGGATATTTTGCATCGCATATTCAGTTAAGTTATGAATTTTCTAAAGCCATACCTACTGATAACCCCAGGTACCAAGAGTACCTTTCATTCAAGAAAAAATTTGGCGATGATGGCAATGTGCTGGTACTCGGTGTTCAAACAAAGGATTTTTTTAAGGCAGAAAATTTTAATCAATTCTCGCAGCTTGGGTTAAAGCTTCAGTCCATTCCCTATGTTGAGAACGTTTTAAGCGTAGCGAATGCCGTGAATCTTTTAAAGGATTCCAGTACACAAAAATTAATAACCCAACCTGTTTTTTCAGATACCCGGAATCAATCAGAAATAGAGCATGGGGAAACGATTCTATATAGGCTGCCTTTTTACAATGGACTCTTATATAATAAGCAGACAGATGCCTATTTAATGATAGTCCGAATCAATAAAGATGTGCTCAACTCAAAGGGGCGCACAAAAGTCATCAATAATATTCTGGCGGCTTCCAATAGTTTTACGGCTTCTACAAACATTCAGGTGCATTTAAGCGGGCTGCCATTAATTCGTACTCAGGTAGCTGACCGTATTGCTAAAGAAATGAAATGGTTTATTGTGGGGTCTCTTGCATTGTCTGCATTGATTCTGCTAATATTATTTCGGTCTCTTGTCACTATGGCATTATCTCTTTCTGTTGTACTTATAGGAGTTACCTGGAGTGTGGGTCTTACTTATCTGTTGGGTTATAAAATTACCCTGCTTACAGCTTTAATCCCACCTCTTATTGTGGTGATAGGCATTCCCAATTGTATTTACTTTCTTAATAAATATCATACTACCTACAGGCAAACCAACGATAAGAATGCTTCTTTGATAGCTATGGTAAGTAAAATGGGGGTGGTTACTCTTTTTTGTAATATTACTGCCGCTATCGGTTTTGCTGTGTTTGCGCTCACTAATAGCGCCATCCTCAAAGAATTTGGCCAAGTGGCCGGCATTGGAATCATGTTTATTTTTCTTATTTCATTTATATTATTACCAGCAGCATTAAGCTTTATGAAAGCACCCGTTGCTAGTCAATTAAAGTATCTGGATTTTAAGGCGATTATTCAATTTCTATTGAAAATTGAGCAATGGGTCTTCAATCATCAAAGAATAGTTTACCTGCTGACTGGCCTATTGATCATTTTTTCATTATTTGGAATGGCCAAAATTCGAAGTGAAGGTTTTATAGTAGATGATCTGCCAAAAGATGATAAAATTTATAAAGATTTAAAATTTTTTGAAAATAACTTCAAAGGAGTTATGCCGTTAGAAATCATAGTAGATACCAAAAAAAGAGGTGGACTTTCCGGCGCGCGCATTTTGCCTGTTTTAAAGAAGATGGACTCACTTTCATTATATATTACTGGGCAACCGGAAATGTCGCGGCCTTTATCTGTTGCAGAGGGGATGAAGTTTGTAAAGGAGGGGTTTTATGAAGGAGATAGTTCAAACTATTCCTTACCTAATACATTTGACCTTGCATTTATAGGAGATTATCTAAAAGGTGCTAAGACTTCTACAAATAATAATAGCCCTTCATCATTATTAAATTCCTTTATGGATACTGCCCATGAAAGTACTCGGATGAGTATTAATATGGCAGATGTAGGCACACGCAAATTACCATTGATTTTAAATGCATTGCACAAAAAAAGTGACCAATTATTTGATTCTTCAAAGTACAAAATCACCTACACGGGATCCACTATCACTTTTCTTGAAGGAAGTGCTTTTATTATTGAAGGATTAAAAGAAAGCATCCTATGGGCATTCTTGTTTATCTCACTATGTATGTTGTATCTTTTTAAATCAGTAAGAATTTTATTGTGTTCACTGATCCCCAATCTTATCCCCTTGGTAGTTACAGCCGGCATTATGGGGTGGGCAGGCGTAAGGCTCAAGCCAAGCACAGTGCTGGTATTTAGTATTGCCTTGGGTATAGCAGTAGATGTTACCATACGTTTTTTGGTAAATTATAAACAGGAATTGCCCACAAACAATAATAATATAGCTGCCACTATAGGGCAAACGATCAATCAGACAGGGCTTAGTATCATTTATACTTCTATGGTATTAATCGCCGGGTTCATCATTTTTTGCTTTAGCGGCTTTGGAGGCACTCAATCTTTGGGGTGGCTCACTTCTATTACATTATTATTAGCTACACTTGCCAATTTGATACTGTTACCTGTTTTATTATTGAATTTTACCAAAATAAAAAAAAAATAAAAATTCGATGCAGCATTTCTTATTTACTTCTTGTCATAATTAACAAAATATTTATTTCATGGTATTTTGTATTGGTTCAGACCTTATATTTGCCACACAAAAAATTTAATGTTCATGAGAAAAATCGCAATTCTTTTTACTATGTTAATGCTCAGTGGGGTGTTAGCATTTTCGCAGGGCCGCACTGTAAGCGGTACGGTGAAAGATGATACCGGACAACCGGTTCCTTTTGCAACTGTAACAGAAAGTGGTACTAAAAATGCTACCACAGCAGATGCAAATGGTAATTTCAATCTTAAAATGAAAGGTAACGGTGGATTAACCTTTACCGCTGCTGGGTACGGACCGGTAACAATGACGCCGCAGGGGAATACTGTAGCGGCAACTATTGTACGTACAAATGCTGAATTATCAACTGTGGTAGTTACTGCAGCTGGTATTAAAAGATCTGAAAAAACTATCGGATATGCCGTTAGTAAAGTAGATCCAAGCACAATTTTACAAAAATCTGAGCCTGATGTACTTAAGAGCCTTCAAGGTAAGGTGGCAGGTGTGGATATTCGTACCAGTCAGGGAACACCCGGCGCTGCTACTCGTATTCAAATCAGGGGTAATTCTTCATTTTTTGGTGATAACCAACCACTTATTATAGTAGATGGGGTGCCTTACAGCAATCAATCTATTTCTACAAGTGGCGCACTAACAGGTGGTGGTGCTTACGGTAGTGGTATAGCTGACCTTGACCCGAATGATATCGCCAGCATGAACATATTGAAAGGTTCTTCTGCAGGTGCATTATACGGCTCTCGTGCTTCAAATGGTGTAATTATCATTACTACCAAATCTGGTTCTGCCAGCAGAAGCAAAAAAGGAACCGAAGTAAATGTAAAAAGTTCTTTATCATTTGAGCAAATCGCTAACTTACCTGAGTATCAGAACTTATACGGAACTGGGTCTTTAGGTAATGCCGGTAACGCCAATGGTTCATGGGGTAAGAAATTTGCACCGGGCGATTCTTTAGGAGCATGGCCTTCAATATTAGCAGCATATCCGGAATTATTTCCTACAGGTAAAGTTGCCTACCGTGCCTATCCAGATAACGTAAAAGATCAGTTTACAACTGGTGTGGTTACCGAAAATTCAGTTGGCGTAAATACTGGAGACGAAAAAACCAGTTTTTCATTGACAGCGTCACAATTGAATCACAGTGGTTACGTTCCGAATAATAAATATAACAGAACAAATATAAGTGCTGGTGGAAGCTCTAAATTGGCAATAGGTGTGAATGTTAGAGGTAATTTTAGTTATTCCCGCTCTAAACAAGAAGGTGGATTATTTGGTGAAAACCAAGTAGGATCTACTTCATCTCAGTTTGGACGTACCATGTTTTTAGGTCGTAGTTGGGATCCCAATGTGCCTTTTGAAGATAAAAATGGCAACAGTATTTCATGGGTGGGTGATCAGGCCGATAATCCTAAATGGGCTGCTAAATATAATAAACAAACAACTTATGATGAAAGGGTTGTGGCAGGTGTACATGCCGACTTTAATATCAATAAATGGGCTCGTGTAGATTATAACATCGGAAGCAACTTGTATTATTTGAACAGAAGAGAAATTACCGAAGTAAGTTCTCGTAATACACCGGGTAAAATGGCTCTGGACAATTACAGGCGTCAGGAGCTTGAATCAACTTTATTGCTCTCTTTTACACCTAAAATAACTGAAGATATTTCCTTTAAAGGAACACTGGGAACTGGGTACAACCAGGCTACAGCTACTGACGAATTAGGTCGGGGTGGATATAAAGGAGGAGTTACTGGTTTTATTGTTCGCGGATTATACACACTTAATAATTTCGTAGAAACAGAGAGAGAGATTTTTGACACTTATTCACGCAGAAGATTATTTGGCGTATTTGGTGAAGTAACCTTAGGGTATAAAAACTGGGCGTTTGTAACAGGTACTGGAAGAAATGATATTTCCTCTACCCTGCCAGCAAACAGCAGAAGCTATTTTTACCCATCAGTTTCTGGATCAATAGTTTTCTCTGATGCACTTAAAATCAGCAGTAAGGTTTTAGATTATGGTAAAATCAGGGCTGGATGGGCTAAAGTAGGTAGAGATGCCAGTCCTTATAACGTAAATAATGTTTACGCTTTGGGCAATTCATTTCTTACACAACCTACCGGCTCAGTAAGCTTAGATGCTGCTGGTGGTAAAAACCTTCAGCCGGAATTTACCAAGGAATTGGAATTAGGTACTCAATTGAGCTTCTTTAATAAGAGGTTTGAATTGGATTTTACTTGGTATGATAAAAATTCATCTAATCTACTTGCTGGTATTACTACCCCTTCTTCTACAGGGTACAATACATTCTATACCAACTTTGGTGGAATCAGCAACAAAGGTGTGGAAATAGAAGCTACTGTGAGGCCATTCAAAGGAAAAGATTTTGGATGGGAAATCAGAGGCGTATTTACCCATAATAAAAATATCGTAACCGCTCTTGCGCCAGGCCTTACACACTTAGCTTTGGGTGGCGGTACTACCAATGCCACTACTGGCTTTGAAGTAGGCAAACCATGGGGTTTTATTTATGGAACTAAAGATTTGAGAGACAGTGCTACAGGACAATTACTAATTGATCCTAAAACAGGAACCATGATTCAAGATCCTAGCCAATATATGATTGGAAACCCTAACCCTGATTACAAATTGGGAATCACCAATAGCTTCAGGTACAAAGGCTTCTTCCTCAGTGTTTTATTTGACATGACTAAAGGAGGCGATCTATATTCTGTAACAATTTCATCTGAATTAGGTAGAGGCGTTACGATGGATACAAGAGACAGATCAGCAGGATGGGTTATT
This sequence comes from Bacteroidota bacterium, assembly GCA_018268075.1. GTDB lineage: Bacteria > Bacteroidota > Bacteroidia > Chitinophagales > Chitinophagaceae > Ginsengibacter. The sequence continues at coordinate 21,173 of JAFDXH010000175.1, forward strand.
CCTGGCATACTTGGAGATGCAGTAACAGGTAAAGCAATACTTGTGGGTGGTAAAACAATACCCAACCAAACAAGAATTTCAACAAATGACCTTTACTTTTCTCCATCAGGAGGTAATACTTTTGCAATCAATACAGCGAGTGAATGGAATGTATATGACGCTACTGTGTATCGGTTGAGAGAGTTGTCTTTAGGCTTCGAATTGCCAAAGTCACTGTTTAAAAAC
>JAFDXH010000176.1 GCA_018268075.1 Bacteroidota bacterium
GAAAAGCTACGCTGCCACTAGTACCACGTGCACCATTATTTTTATTAAAGTGCATTCGTACATTGGCCACTGTTCTCGTCGGATTATCTGTGGCCGTTTCTACCAATACGGCAATACCATGAGGTGCGTAGCCCTCATATACCTCTTCATGGTAGTCTGTTTTATCTTTACCCATTGCACGCTTAATAGCGGCTTCCACACGGTCTTTGGGCATATTCACCGCCTTAGCATTAATGACGCATCTGCGCAAAGCAGAATTATTATCGGGGTCAGGCCCACCCTGCTTTACTGCTATATCTATCTCTTTGCCAATACGGGTAAATTGTTTGGCCATTTTGTCCCACCGTGCAAACATGGTGGATTTCCTTACTTCAAATATTCTTCCCATCTCTGTACTATTTTTTTAGAAAAAAACCATCGCTTTTTAAGATGCGATTGCCGCAAATCTAAAATCTTCTATCTAATTAGGAAAAAAAATCCCTTTATCCACTACTTTTGCTAAAGGCACAAAAAGATTCACCAACCGGATTTTTTAAAAATGCCCATATAAAATATACAGCAAATGAAAGTGATGAAATTTGGCGGTACCAGCGTAGGGAAACCAGAGAGAATGGAAATCATTAAAGGACTGATTTCCAGAGATACAGAACCTAAAATTGTGGTACTGAGTGCACTAAGCGGTACTACTAATTCGCTATCGGAAATCAGTAAGCAACTATCCAAAGGGAACAGGGCTTCCGCCAAGCAATCCATTGATGCACTGGAGCAGCATTACCAGAATTTTATATTGCAACTACTGCATGAAGAAACCTATTATCAAAAAGCAAAAAAGGTTTTAGAAGAGCATTTTGAATTCCTGAATATCATTCTCAAAATTTCATTTAGCGAAGCGCTCAATAAAGACATCCTGGCTCAGGGTGAGCTATTAAGTACCAAGCTATTCAGCATTTACCTCTCAGAGCAATCTATACCACATATCTGGCTTTCGGCACTCGACTTTATGACTATAGACCAGGAGGGCGAACCTCAAATAGGAAGCATAAAAGTAAAGTTGGCGCAATTGATTTCACAAAATAAGGATGCTAAATTATTTGTTACCCAAGGGTATATATGCCGCAATTCTAAAGGTGAGGTAGATAATCTGAAAAGAGGTGGAAGTGATTATAGCGCTTCGCTTATAGCGGGTGCCGTATCAGCTACAGTTTGTGAAATATGGACCGATATAGATGGTATGCATAACAATGACCCTCGGATAGTAGATAATACTAAACCCATAAGGCAATTAAGCTTCAGTGAGGCAGCAGAATTGGCCTATTTTGGCGCTAAGATTCTGCACCCTGCGAGCATTTGGCCGGCACAATATTTCAACTTTCCTGTTAGGCTATTAAACACCATGGAGCCAGATGCACCAGGCACTTTAATTGAGAGCACCTCAGATAGCGAAGGCGTGAAAGCTATTGCAGCAAAAGATGATATTACTGCAATAAAAATAAAAAGTACGCGCATGCTGTTGGCTTATGGTTTTCTTAGAAAGGTATTTGAAGTTTTTGAAAAATACCATACTCCAATTGATATGGTAACCACCTCTGAAGTAGCAGTATCCCTTTCAATAGATAATGACAGCTATTTGAAAGAAATTATTAAGGAGCTGGAGCTTTATGGAAACATCACCATAGACACCGATCAGACAATAGTGTGCATCGTTGGAAATAAAATAAGCAAAACCGAAAAAGTGTTAGCTAAGATATTTTCCAGCCTGTCTGACATACCTGTGCGGATGGTAAGTTTTGGCGGAAGCCTTCACAATATTTCTATATTGGTACACAAGAATGACAAAGAAAGAACACTCAAATTATTGAATAAAGGGCTATTTGAACAATAAACAGATGCCTCAATATTGAATCCCCGACTTTTTAAAAATAAAGCTCATCAACCACATTGGGCCAATTAAAAGGAATTGCAGATCCTTAAAAAAAGAGGGTTTCTTGCCTTCTACTTTATGGCCGTAAAACTGGCCAATCCATGCTAATACAAAAATTAGCACACTTACAAGCCAAAGAGGAAGCCCTGTATTATTTTCAATAAGATAGCATAGCGAAAGACAAACCAAAATAAAAACGATCAAAGCCAACCCGAGTGAAAAAGAAAGCCTGAGGTAGTATAACGCTGCAAAAACAACTGCCAATACTGCTACATTCAAACTATATCCGCCTGCTACCCAGGGTAGTTTAATGCTATATAACAACCCCACAATGGAGAAAAATATTAAAGGCACACAAATCCAATGAACAAGCTTATTTGTTTTATTTTGATGACTTTCTCCATATTCTGAAAGCCATTGGTCTACTGTTTTCATAATAATCTTATTTATTTCATACAATATTAGGATATTTCTTTAATCGTAAAAATTGAATCTTAGCCAAAAAGACATATAAACTTCTGATAAAATATAGATTCAGTTATTTGTATTTCGCCGGCATCATCTACAATTTTGTAACTTTGCGGCCTTGTCATTTTGGCTTAACAACATAGTGAGCACTATTTTTGACAAATAATATTCTGAACAATATTTTAATTTAATAGCATATATATGCCAGGACTTCTCTCTGCCCTCTTTGGCGGCAATAAAAGTGAAAAAGACGTAAAAGCCATAAGGCCGTATGTTGGTAAAATTAATTCCTTTTTTGATCAATATCAGTCGCTCTCAAACGATGAGTTGAGAAATAAAACTGTTGAATTTCGCACTCGGATCAAAGACTACATTAATGATATAGATACCCAGATAGATGCATTAAACATACAGGCAGATAAACTTGACTCTGCAGATATCTCCGGCAGAGATTCTCTTTACCAGCAGGTAGATTCTTTAAAAAAAGACCGTGATAAAAAAATAGAAGAAGTATTGATGGATATACTTCCAGAAGCATTTGCTGTAGTAAAAGAAACGGCTCGCAGGTTCAAAGAAAATGCGGAACTAATCAGTACTGCTACTCAATTGGATCGCGACTTTAGCGTAACCAAAAAATATATTACTATAGATGGTGATAAGGTTATTTACAAAAATAAATGGATAGCCGGAGGTACAGAAGTAACGTGGAACATGGTTCACTACGATGTACAGTTGATTGGCGGTATCGTATTGCATCAGGGAAAAATAGCAGAGATGGCCACCGGTGAAGGTAAAACCCTTGTGTCCACCCTGCCTGCCTATCTCAATGCGCTTGCCGGGCTGGGAGTACATATAGTAACGGTAAACGACTACCTCGCCCGCCGCGATAGTGAGTGGAATGGTACACTATTCGAATGGCTGGGCCTTACAGTAGATTGTATAGATAAGCACCAACCTAACAGCGAAGAGCGCAGAAAAGCTTATGGTAGTGATATTATTTATGGCACTAACAATGAATTTGGTTTTGACTACCTAAGAGATAATATGGTGCACTCACCAGAAGAAATGGTACAGGGCAAGCACCACTTTGCTATGGTAGATGAGGTAGATAGTGTATTAATAGATGATGCAAGAACGCCCTTAATCATTTCAGGCCCCATTCCGCGTGGCGATCAGCAAGAATTTGATCAATTGAAACCTCGGGTGGAAAAAATAGTGGAGGCACAGAAAAAGGTAACCGGAAAATTTTTAATAGACGCAAAAAAGAAAATCAGCGAGGGTAATGATGACCCCAAAGATGGCGGTCTTGCGCTCTATCGTGCTCATAGAGGGCTTCCTAAAAACAGCGCCCTCATCAAATATTTGAGTGAGCCTGGAATGAAGGTGAAATTACAAAAAACAGAAAATCATTATCTCGCCGATCAGCAAAAGAACATGCACATCGTGGACGATGAATTATTTTTTGTAATAGACGAAAAAAATAATCAGGTACAGCTTACCGACAAAGGGATTGCATTAATAACCGGCGCCGGCGAAGACCCCGAATTTTTTATAATGCCCGACATAGGCGTAAAGCTGGCAGAAATAGAAAAAAGTACCGCCACACCTGAAGAGAAATTAGAAAAGAAAGAAGTGCTGCTGAATGATTATTCAGTAAAGGCCGAAAGAATACACACCGTAACCCAACTGCTTAAAGCCTATACTTTATTTGAAAATGATGTAGAATACGTAGTGATAGATGGGCAGGTAAAAATAGTAGATGAGCAAACAGGCCGTATTATGGAAGGCCGCCGCTATTCAGATGGATTGCATCAGGCTATAGAAGCGAAAGAAAATGTAAAGATAGAAAGCGCCACTCAAACCTATGCTACCATTACCTTACAGAATTATTTCAGAATGTATCACAAGCTGGCCGGCATGACCGGTACAGCAGAAACAGAAGCCGCAGAATTTTGGGATATTTATAAATTAGATGTAGTATCCATACCTACCAATGTACCCGTTATTCGCTCCGATGTGCAGGATCTTGTATTTAAAACAAAAAGAGAAAAATTTAAAGCTGTAATAGATGAGGTAGAGCAAATGGCAGCAGCCGGAAGGCCCATATTGGTAGGTACTACCTCGGTAGAAGTAAGTGAATTGCTCAGCAGAATGATGAAGCAAAAAGGCATAACCCATAATGTACTGAATGCAAAACAACACGCGAGAGAAGCGCAGGTAGTAGCAGAAGCAGGCTTAGCCGGCGCTATCACTATTGCCACTAACATGGCTGGCCGTGGTACTGATATCAAGCTTGGCCCCGGAGTAAAAGAAGCAGGCGGTCTGGCCATACTTGGTACCGAAAGGCATGAAAGCCGCCGTGTGGATAGGCAGTTGCGCGGACGTGCCGGACGCCAAGGCGATCCCGGATCATCCAAATTTTTTGTATCGCTCGAAGATGACCTGATGCGCATGTTTGGAAGTGAAAGAATCGCATCGCTTATGGACAGGATGGGGTACAAAGAAGGCGAAGTAATTCAGCACAGCATGATCTCCAAAAGTATAGAGCGTGCACAGAAAAAAGTAGAAGAAAATAACTTTGGAATAAGAAAAAGATTGCTTGAGTATGATGATGTGATGAACAAGCAACGTACCGTAATATATGGCAAGCGAAATCATGCATTATTTGGAGAAAGATTAGTACTCGATCTCGACAATGCATTTTATTCTGTAGCAGAAGGCATCATTAATTCTTTTAAAGAAATTGATAACCATGCAGAATTCAAACTTGCTGTGATTATGAATTTTGGCATAGATACAGCCATTTCAAAAGATGAGTTAGAGAAAGGTGATTTAATGGAACTATCCAATCGCCTGTACTACGAGGCTAAGGATCACTACAACCTTAAGAATCAGGCAATGAGCCAACAAACATTGCCAGTGATAAAAAATATCCGTAAAGAACAAGGAAGCCATATTGTAAATGTAGCAGTACCCTTTACTGATGGTAAAAAAGCTATGCAGGCAATAGCCAACCTTGATAAAACCATTGACACCAATGGGGCTGAGCTGGTAAATGCATTGGAGAGAAGTATTACCCTTGCGTTGATAGATGACGCCTGGAAAGAACATTTACGTGCCATGGACGACCTACGGCATAGCGTACAAACTGCTGGTTATGAGCAAAAAGACCCGCTCGTTATTTACAAGATTGAGGCCTTTGGCGCATTCAAGCAAATGGATGATCAAGTAAATAAAGATATTGTTTCATTCCTGGCGCACGCAAGCATACCTGTAGAGCAAAACCAACCTACACGCATTACAGAAGAAAGAAAAAGAAAAACAGATATGAGCAAGATGAGGCAGCGCAAAGAAGAATTTGTAGGCGCTTCATCAAGTGGTGGGCCTGAATATATTTCGCAAGAAAATGATTACAATGACCCATCTGATATAAAACAGGAACCTATAAAGGTAGAGCCCAAAATAGGCCGCAATGAACCTTGCCCATGTGGTAGCGGTAAAAAATTTAAAAATTGTCATGGCAAAGATTCCTGACCCGTTTATAAAATAAAATTCTTAAATTTTTTTTCATAAAAAAGGTAGCTATTGAGGCTGCCTTTTTTTGCGGGAATTATTTTTTAACCACAAGAAGTGAAGAAGCAATATGATAGCACGCTTAACCATCCTTCATTCCTTAATGTTTTGTTTCTTTCTCATGCACCAGAAAAATCAATATTACCTCGTTCCCCTTTACCTTCGCACACAATTATGAAAACCAGTGCTCGATTTTTTACAATTTTTACATTAGGGTTACTTTCTGCAATGGGGGCTTTTTCTATTGATATGTACTTGCCGGGTTTTCCGGCAATAGCAAATGACCTTCATACCACAGTCGCACACATTACGCTTTCTATTACCAGTTTTTTTATAGGTATTTCTTTAGGCCAATTGATATATGGCCCACTATTAGATAAATATGGCAGAAAAAAACCAATGTATATTGGCCTTATTTTATACGTCGCCGCTTCTATAGCATGTGCTTATACTCCCACAGCAAACACCCTAATTCTCATGAGGCTCTTTCAGGCATTGGGCGCATGTTCTGGCATGGTTGCAGCTCGCGCTCTGGTACGCGATATTTTTCCGGTGCATGAAAATGCCAAAATATTCTCCATGTTAATGCTGGTGATTGCTCTGTCGCCCATTGTAGCACCTACTCTTGGCGGATATATGACTTCAGCATTTGGATGGCATTCAATTTTTTTGGTACTGGCTGCCATTGGTGTTACTGCACTGCTTTTTGTATATTTCAAACTCCCCACCGGATCTGTCCCAGACGCATCACTCTCATTAATGCCACGCCAAATTGTTGGTGGATTTTTGGATGTGGCAAAAGTGCCTCAATTTTATACCTATGCTTTTGCAGGCGCAATTGCTTCCTCTGGCTTATATGCCTACATCGCAGGGTCGCCTTTTGTGTTTATGGAAATATACCGCGTGTCTGATCGGCAATACGGATGGATCTTTGCTACCATAGCCCTTGGGCTCATTGGGGCAAGCCAAGTAAATACTATCCTGCTCAAAAAATATAGCAGTGAACAAATTACGCGTGTTACTTTATTTTGCCAATGCCTCGCGGGCGTTGCTTTGGTTGCCGGCACATGGTTTCATTTACTTGGATTGTATTCTACCATCTTTCTTATTTGGGTATTTCTAAGTACACAAGGCTTCGCCTTTCCAAATACATCTGCATTATCTCTTGCGCCATTCAGTAAGAATGCAGGTACCGCTTCAGCATTGATGGGTGCAGTACAATTGGGCATTGGCGCTATTACTACCGCTTTGGTGAGTCTTTTGAACAATGGCACTGCTATGCCTATGGCTGCGGTTATGTGCTCGTGCGCTATATTAAGTTTTACTGTTTTATTATTTGGCCGAAGAGCTATTCGCAATAATTTCAATGAGAACAATGGGCTGCCTATTGAATTGCCATCTAATATTTCTACATAATCTTTCGGCCTGTTTATTGAATAAAATTAGCGTTAAAACATAGCATCAATAAGATTGTCGGCAGTCATATTGTGAAAATACTTTCCAATTTCAAATGCTGAAAATACCTGCCTGATAGCCGCCTCTTCATGACGAATATTTTCCAATGCCTGCTCAATTTCTGAAATATCTTTTTCATTAAAAAAGTCGCCATAAATCTTTACATGCTGTATCATACCATTTGCTACATCCAGATTCATTTCAAGAGTGCCACCATCATTTCTTACTCCCTTTTGAAAATTATAATTAGGCGATTTCCCATAGTTCCAATCCCATGTGGCATATTTTTCATCTCTTATCTGTTGTATAGCATTAAGGTCTGCTTTGGTAAATTCATACAGTTTGCTATCGGGTTGCGATGCAATTACATGATCCATAATTTTTTGGGTAAATTCTTCTATGGTAAGTGGGTGCTTTAAATGTTCAGAAATATTAGTAACCCTGCTGGGTATTGATTTTACCGCTTTGTCGCTATATTTCAAAGGATTTATTTTAAGAGCACCCGTTACATTTTTCATTTCTGATGTAAATAATAAAGTACCGTGATGAAGCACTTTATTCTTAAAAACATGTTCTGCATTTCCTGAAAATTTTTTCCCATCAATAGTGAGATCGTTTCTTCCTGAAAAAGCAGCATTGATCCCTAAGTTTTGCAACACCTCTAGAATAGGCATTGTATATTTTTTAAAGTCCACCATTTCGGTTGTAGTGCCCGTTTTGGTAAAAGAAAAATTCAGGTTGCCAAGATCGTGATACACTGCACCACCGCCTGAAAGCCTACGCACTACTTTAATGTTCTTTTCCTTTACATAATCAATGTTTATTTCTGAAAGCGTATTCTGGTGCTTGCCGACAATGATTGCATTATCATTTTGCCAAAGCATGAAGCAATCCTCATTTAGGTGCTTAAAAATATATTCGTCCGTAGCGATATTAAAATAAGGATCTGTTGATCTATGATGAATACAAAGCATGAAAAAATTTTTCAGCAAAGATATTAACTCACAAATTAAACCCTTACCCAGAAAACACTTTGCGATACATGTGCAAATTTTATTAACTTTCACGATCAGCATTTATCCATCTACAATGATTACCATCACTTCTAAACTTACCCCCCCCGACCTACATAAATCCATGCAAATAATGGCACGCAATAATACATCCATATTGCTCACCAACTTTCTTGGATACATGCAATTAATTATTGGATTTGTATTGTTATCAAAAAGTTGGGTTCAGCTACATGCTTTGAGTACGAGTGGTATATTTTTTATTTTTACAGGGTTTTTATTTGCCTTTGCACCGGCATTGATTACCAGGCTGAAAGTGCAACAGCTACTTCAAACAGAAAATGCATTCACTGAAAAAATTATTTACAATTTTTCTACTGATGGTTATGATGCCAAGGCACAGACGTATCAACTAAATGGTGCCTGGAAAAATATTTTTCAAATAAAAGAATCCGGTCGTTATCTTTTTATTTACCTCAATAAAAAAACGGCAATGATTATTTCAAAAAATTCATTTACCGATCAGCAATTCTCTGATTTTAAAGATATCATTAAAAATGAGGAAGGGATTTCCTATCGTTTTGCTAAAGACAAGAAATAAGTGAATACAGTAAGGCGCTCAAAGGATCCCCAACCATTAAACCGGTAACAAAAGATTTCAGATGCCCTCCCTACCAATAAGCGGGATCTCCACCCATTGCCTAATCCATGAGCCGGATTTTTTTTAAATCTCTTGTATATGAAAAATACAATTCAGATACCATTTAAAATTTGTTATCAGTTATCTTTGCCGACATTATTAAATATATGTTTAGAACACACAATTGCGGTGAATTAAGAATTACCGATGCAGGCCAGGAAGTAACAATTTCAGGCTGGATACAAACGATCCGAAAATTTGGAGGTATTACCTTTATTGATTTACGCGACAGGTACGGCATTACTCAATTATTGATTGATGAAAAATTATCTGAAGATCCAGCTATAGGCGGGCTTGGGCGCGAATATGTGATTCAGGCAAAAGGTACCGTACAAGAGCGGAGTAATAAAAACCCCCAGATTGCTACAGGCGATATTGAAATTGCAGCAAACAAGGTAAATATTTTGAACTCTTCATTGGTACCGCCGTTTACCATCCAAGACGAGACCGATGGTGGCGATGATATTAGAATGAAATATCGGTTTTTGGATCTTAGGCGAAATGCAGTTAAAAAAAATCTGCTTCTGCGCCATGAGGTCAGTAGCGCAACTCGCCGATATTTGAATGGGCAGCATTTTGTAGAGGTAGAAACTCCTTTTTTAATAAAATCTACTCCGGAAGGTGCAAGAGATTTTGTGGTACCCAGCAGAATGAACCAGGGCGAATTTTATGCATTACCACAGTCGCCACAAACCTTCAAACAATTATTGATGGTAAGTGGTTTTGATCGCTACTATCAGATTGTAAAATGTTTTCGCGATGAAGATTTACGGGCCGACCGCCAACCTGAATTTACTCAAATAGATTGTGAGATGTCCTTTGTAGAGCAGGAAGATATTTTACAAATGTTTGAAGGGTTGATTAAAAATATTTTTAAAGAGGTTAAAAATATAAACATCCCTGGTCAGGTACCAAGAATCACTTGGGAAGACGCCATGTGGAATTATGGAAATGATAAGCCAGACACTCGGTTTGAGATAAAATTGGCCAATTTAAAAGTGAAAGGCAAATGTTTTCTGGAATCAATAAAGGAAAATGAATTTCCGGTGTTTCAAAATGCCGAAACAATACTTTCCATAGCAATTCCGGATGCTGCCAGCTATACAAGAAAACAAACTGATGAATTAATAGATTGGGTAAAGCGCCCACAGATAGGAATGGGCGGCTTAGCCTTTATTAAATACAATAGCGACAATACACTCAAAAGCAGCTTTGATAAATTTTTCAACGAAGCGCAATTAAAAACGATTGCTGAAAAAACCAATGCTCAACCCGGAGATTTAATTTTAATTCTGGCTGGCAAAGAAGAGCGTACCCGAAAAGCAATTAGCGATTTGCGTTTATTCATGGCCGGTAGGCTCGGATTGCGCAACCCTGAAGAGTTTAAATTATTATGGGTTACTGATTTCCCTCTTTTTGAATATGATGAAGAAAACAACAGGTGGGTAGCACGCCATCACCCGTTTACTTCTCCCAAGCCGGAAGATATAGAGACCATGATCCAAAACGACCCTGCAATAAAAGATGCCGAAAAATATCTTGAACATCCTTATGCCGACATTAAAGCGAATGCCTATGATATGGTATTGAATGGCAATGAAATAGGTGGAGGCTCTATCCGTATATACCAGCGCGAGCTACAGGAAAAAATGTTTGCCGCTTTAGGTATCAACAAAGAAGAGGCCCAACAAAAATTCGGATTTCTATTAGGTGCTTTTGAGTATGGTGCCCCTCCACATGGTGGTATAGCTTTCGGATTCGACAGGCTCTGTGCCATTTTGGGCGGCAGTGAATCCATCCGGGATTTTATAGCATTTCCCAAAAATAATAGTGGCCGAGATGTAATGATCAATGCACCATCGGTAATAGATGAGCAACAGTTAAAAGAATTAAATCTGACAATAAAGGAGAAATAAACTATTAAAATATTGCCTATTGATGGCAAAAGAAAATTAGTATATATCTCAAATAGTGAGACACGCCATTACCGCTCCCCTACCATATTTGCTGGCACTACCCATTCATCAAATTCTGCTGGAGTTACATACCCTAATTTGACGGCCATCTCCTTCAATGTGGTATTTTCTTTATGCGCCTTTTGTGCTATTTCGGCAGACTTATAATATCCGATTTTCGTATTGAGTGCCGTTACCAGCATTAAAGAATTATCCACATGCTTTTTAATATTTGCCTCAATAGCCTCAATCCCCTTTGCACATTTTTCATTAAAACTATTACAGCCATCGCCAATAAGCCGGGCACTATGTAAAAAATTATAAATCATCATTGGCTTAAAAACATTTAGCTCAAAATGCCCCGTGGCTCCTCCCACTGATATAGCTACATCATTTCCCATTACCTGGCAACTGATCATAGTAATAGCTTCACACTGTGTAGGGTTTACTTTGCCCGGCATGATAGACGACCCAGGTTCATTATCAGGAATGTGTATCTCACCAATACCACTACGAGGGCCTGAGGAAAGCATACGGATATCATTTGCAATCTTCATTAGGCTTACACCAACAGTCTTTAGTGCGCCATGAGATTCCACAATAGCATCATGAGCAGCCAATGATTCGAATTTATTTTTAGCCGTCTTAAATGGAAGGCCTGTTAATTCTGCAATTGTTTCAGCTACATTTTTCGCATATCCGGGCGGAGTATTAATGCCTGTACCTACTGCTGTGCCGCCCAGAGCCAGCTCACTCAGGTGTGTTAAAGTGTTTTTAATGGCAACTACACCATGCTCTAACTGTGATGCATAACCGCTAAACTCCTGCCCCAGGGTAAGGGGAGTAGCATCCATAAAATGTGTGCGGCCAATCTTTACAATATCTTTGAACTGCTGAGCCTTTTGATCGAGTGTTTTTTGCAACGATACCAAAGCCGGCAATGTGAGATCGTGCAAAATTTTATAGGCAGCAATATGCATTGCCGTAGGAAAGGTATCATTACTCGATTGCGATTTATTTACATCATCATTTGGGTGTAAAATTTTTTCTTTATCAGAAAGCTTGCCACCATTCAAAACATGCGCACGGTAAGCAATCACTTCATTCACATTCATATTACTCTGAGTACCGCTACCGGTTTGCCACACTACCAGTGGAAATTCATTATCAAGCTTTCCTTCCAATATCTCATCACAAACCTTGCTGATCAGTTCCATTTTTTCTTTACTTAAAACGCCTGCATCAAAATTGGTGATAGCAGCAGCCTTTTTTAAATAGGCAAATGCACGGATGATTTCTTTGGGCATACGATTGATATCGCGGGCTATATCAAAATTTTCAATGCTCCGTTGTGTTTGTGCACCGTAATAAGCTGTAGCAGGCACTTTCACCGTGCCCATTGTGTCTTTTTCTGTTCTGTAGTCCATTTTTTTTATATTTCAGATGTATATTCAAAGTTAATTAAAAACAGGTTTTCGCTTTTCAAGAAAAGCTGCTACTCCTTCTTTCTTATCGGTAGAATTGAATGCTTCTGCAAACAATGCTACTTCAGTCTTAAAGCCTTCCTGATTATGATCAGATGCATTAATTGCTGCTATGGCTTTCTGCACTGCTATGGGCGATTTAGATAAAATATTTTGTAATATTTCCTTTGTTTTTCCCAAAAGTTCGGCTGGGCTGGTTACATAATTTACAAGGCCCCATTCCAATGCATCATCTGCAGAAATAATAGAGCCGGATAGAATCATTTCCATAGCCTTTCCTTTACCAACAAGCATGGTTAAACGCTGCGTACCACCATACCCGGGAATCAATCCTAAGTTCACCTCAGGCTGGCCAAATTTTGCATTATCAGCAGCTAACCTAAAGTGGCAAGCCATAGCCAGCTCACAGCCGCCGCCAAGTGCAAAGCCATTAACAGCAGCTATTACAACTTTTGAACAATTTTCTATTTTAAAAAAAACCTGCTGCCCTGTGTATGCAAGTGTTGCTGCATCTTTCTCATTGATTTCTAAAAATTCACTAATATCTGCTCCGGCTACAAATGCCTTAGCCCCTTCACCGGTAATAATTACCCCTTTTATACCGGCATCATTTTCTACTGTATCCATTACTTGATCCAGTTCAGAAAAAACGGTTTTATTTAAGGCATTCAATTTTTCAGGCCTGTTAATGGTGATAATGAATATACCATTTTGATTTTCGGTTTTAATAGTTTGATACATAATTGCATTTTTGATTTTGATCCTCGTAGTATGCGATACATTCTATTTAAAAATTCCTGTTTTGCTGTACCCACTCTCTGATATAAGCGGCAATTGCCGTAGTAGGCGTTCCCGGAGAAAATATCTCACCTACTCCCAAGTTTTTTAATTTCTGAATATCCTCATCCGGCAAAATTCCCCCACCTGTAAGTAATACATCATCCATATTCTTTTCCTTCATCAAGGCAAGTACTTTAGGGAAAATAGTATTGTGCGCCCCGGTAAGAATACTGATACCAATTGCATCCACATCTTCCTGTAATGCAGCATTTACCACCATTTCAGGTGTTTGCCTGAGGCCTGTATATATTACTTCCATTCCTGCATCACGAAGTGAAGTAGCAATCACTTTGGCTCCTCGATCGTGGCCATCGAGCCCTACTTTAGCAATCAATACTCTTATTGGTCGGTTCATATATATTTTTTAAAAGCCTCAAAAAGAAATTATTTTAATAATTGTAATGCCTTTGAAACTCTCTGCAATGTTTCTTCTTTTCCTATCAGCATAATTATATCAAATACTCCCGGGCCAAATTTGTCGCCAACTAACATTATTCTCAAAGGGAATAATAATTCGCCCGGCTTCAACCTTGAAGCAGCAGCAATTTCTTTAAAATTTATTTCCAATTCATCGTGCTTCCACTCCTGCATCATCTGCCAGGAATGAATCAGTGCTACGAAAAAGTTATTCTTATCATCATTCCATTTTGGCTTTACCGCTTCCAGATTAAGGTGCTGAGGCGCTCTAAAAAAGAATGCAGCTTGTTTAATAAAATCTGGAAGCAAGGTACATCTATCCTTTACCAGGTCTATTATTTTTACAAAAGTATTTTTGTCCCCCGTTTCAATCCCTGCATGCTGCATAAATGGCGCTACTCTATCTGCCAACTCTTTCGAAGGTAATCGCTTGATCCATTCATGATTGAACCATTTTGCCTTTTCAAAATCAAACTTTGCACCATGAGAGTGCACCCTGTCCATAGAAAATTTTTGCACCAATTCTTCCAAAGAAAATACTTCCTGCTCAGTACCATCATTCCAACCAAGTAATGCCAGCATATTGATGAATGCTTCTGGTAAAAATCCCATTTCTTTAAACCCATCTACTGCCTTTCCGGCAGTATCTTTCCATTGCATAGCAAATACAGGAAAACCTAAACGTTCGCCATCGCGTTTACTTAATTTACCATTGCCATCTGGTTTTAATATCAGCGGCAAATGCGCCCATTCAGGCATATCTTTTTCCCAACCAAAATATTTCCAAAGTAAAACATGTACCGGCGCACTGGGCAACCATTCTTCTCCTCGGAATGCATTGGTTATTTTCATTAAATAATCATCTACTACTACAGCAAGGTGGTAGGTAGGCATTCCATCAGCTTTCATAAGTACTTTATCATCCACTGTATTGGTGCTCATTTCTATATCGCCACGAATCATGTCTTTAAACCGGATCATTTCATTGCCTTCCACCTTTAGCCTGATCACATGTGGAAAATCAGCGCTTAGCAAAGCCTCTGTTTCTTCCTTAGTCATGGTAAGTGAGTTGCGCATACGGTGCCTTGTATGAAATCCATATTGCCAATCACTTTCGCCTTGCGCCTTTAAACTTTCCCTCAGGTTTTCAATTTCTTCGGCTGTATCAAATGCATAATAGGCATGCCCGCTATCCACTAATTGTTGAGCATATTGCATATAAATTCCCTTGCGTTCACTTTGGCGGTAGGGGCCGCATTCTCCTGGCGCAAGTGGTGCTTCATCTGGGAGAATCCCACACCAATCAAGGCAATCCCATATATATTGTTCTGCACCTTCTACAAAACGGTTCTGGTCGGTATCTTCTACCCGCAGCACAAAAGTGCCATTATGCTGCCGCGCAAATAAAAAATTAAATAAAGCGGTGCGTACTCCACCCAAATGCAAGCCCCCCGTAGGGCTTGGCGCAAACCGTACTCTTACTTTTTTCATAACCTATTCATTTTACATCACTTCTATACCCACAAAAAGTATAGAAAGCAACGCAAAGGTAACCCTATAAATTTTTCAATTCACAGTTGGCGTTTTAGATGGATATGAGTAATTGAAATAAAGCTGGCAATGCCACCCAGATTTTTGACGCCCGGTTCCTTTGAAGAGGTAATGCAGTGAAAAAATTTAAATCTTAACTATTGCCAAGATACTTTGATAAAATAATCTGATCCGTTTCAAATTCAGTTCAACTGAAAGTACACTAACCCATTCTGCATTTTACATTATACCTTTATTGTATGTTTTATTTAGTACGGCCTCCATGGCTTGTAAAAAAATATCTTAGCGAGGCTATTTGGGAAATAGATACCCCGGAAAATGAACTGTTCCTCACCTTTGATGATGGGCCACATCCAGAGGTAACACCCTTTGTGCTGGAGCAATTAAAAATTTATGATGCGCGAGCTACCTTCTTTTGTGTGGGCTCAAATGTTCAAAAATATTTTGAAGTATATAAGCAAATAATTAATGAGGGCCATGCTGTGGGCAACCATACCTTTAACCACCTGAATGCATGGAAAGTTGGCGATAAAAAGTATTTAGATGATATTTCTAAAGCACGAAAAATTATAGATTCAGAACTATTTCGTCCTCCCTACGGGCGAATAAGCCGCTTTCTCATAAATGCTTTAAAAGGAAAAAATTACAATTTAACTACAATAATGTGGAGCGCATTGAGCGGGGATTTTGATCCTTCCATAAAAGCAGATGAATGTTTTTTAAATGTATCCCATCATGCTAAAAAAGGGGCTGTTATTGTTTTTCATGATAGCGCCAAGTCCTTTCCGATATTAAAGGAGGTACTGCCAAGAGTGCTACAATATTGCAAAGCGCAACAATTGGGGTTTGGAAAAATATCCTTAAATCATTTGCAAAAAAATGGGCCTGAATAGATATTCAAGCCCTTTTTTAATCCGTACCCTATGAAAACTGATGTGAAGTTAACAAATACTTATTAACAATTCAACAACAATTTTTAATGAAGGGTAATAATATGTGTAACTCCGTTGATAGTAAGGGTGGCCTTATTATCGCAGGTACCGTCGCCATAATCAAGGATGGCCACAGCAGTATTGTTATTTCTATTGATTTGTACCGTGCCTTTACTACGCCAGAAGCAGGTGAATTTTTTGATTACAGGATTAATAATTGTTGAAGACCAAACGTTACCATTTGAGTTAGAACCATTTGCATTTCCGGTAATTTGAAACACATCATCCAAAGGATACAAAGGAGTTCCATTACCTTCTATTTGAACACGTTCTTTTACACCGGCATATTTTCTCCAAAAACCGCTTTGGGTATTGGTTATTTTTCCATCAATTATTTCGGAACGCCATGCTTGTTTATTAGATAAGCTTGTATTTTGTATGGTCATAGTTCCTGCAATGGCAAAGCTATCTACGCTATAATCTACAAACGTAACAGAGGCCTTGCTACCGGGAATCAGCATTGGGCCGGTGAAGATGCTTACTATTTTTCCTTTGCGCAATTTACCATCTTTGCCTAAGCAACCACTTCCAAAATCGAGTGTAACTGTTTTGGGAAATTGATGAATAATTTTTGGCTCTACCGTTACTGTAAAACATTTAGCAGCGCTGTCTGGCGATAAAATGCCATTAGGATCGGCTGGCTTATAAATAATATTTCCCCCAGTGCCGAGGCCTATGTCTTCGCCAGCGTCTGTAGCCTGTACGCCCATAGATACATTAAATACCTCCTCAAACTGGCCGGAGGCATCGGCATCACCCTGGGCAGCTTCTACGGTTGCTATAGGGTCAGGATCAGTTACTGTATTATTAGCGCTACTGTCCTTTTTACAAGAAGTGATAGAAAAAAGTGCGGCAGCCACAACCAACGTTGCCGACCTTGGGTTTAAAAGAATTGATTTCATAAAGAAGAGATTAAGTTAATAAAAAATGGTTAACGCTTACATGGACTCGCTTGGTATATCAAGGTTTAAGAATGAGTTAAAAAATTTAAAAGGCTTAAACTACTTTTGTAAGGACGATAATATATAGTTTATCAATTATTTTAAAAAATGTCGCAACCATGACAGACAGCCATACCCATTTATATTCCCCTGAATTCAAAGATGATATTGATGAAGTAATAAAAAGGGCAATTGCCGTTGGCATTGATAAATTTTACCTGCCTGCTATCAGTAGCCAAGAAAATGATAATTTGCTGGATTTGGAAAGAAAATATCCCAAAAATATTTTTGCAATGGCCGGGCTTCACCCCTGCTCTGTAAAGGCAGATTATAAAAATGAGCTGGCATTGATTAACACCCAGCTAAAAGAAAGAACATTTGCAGGTATCGGCGAAACGGGGCTAGATTTTTATTGGGACACCAGTTTTCAAAAAGAGCAATACGAGAGCCTACACCAACATATAGAATGGGCCATAGAATATAAGCGCCCCCTTATACTGCACACCCGCAATGCCATGGATGAAACCATTGAAGAAGTAAAAAAATATCGGCAATCTGCATTAAAGGGTATTTTTCATTGCTTTGGGGGCACTTTAGATCAAGCACAGCAAATCATTGAAATGAATTTTCTATTAGGCATCGGCGGTGTGCTCACCTACAAAAAAACCGGTCTTCCCACGGTGCTGCACAGCATTGACTTAAAACATTTGGTATTAGAAACAGATGCGCCCTACCTATCTCCCGTACCATATCGGGGAAAAAGAAATGAACCCGCCTACATGGTGCATGTGGCCGAAAAACTTGCAGCTATAAAAGAAATATCTGTAGAAGAAGTAGAGAAAGTTACTTCAGAAAACGCAGCAAGAATATTTGGGTAAACAAAGATAATTCAATGATAAAGAGTAAAGTTCATTTTAGGCTGAAGAAGGCTTCTGGGTCTGTGATTGTGTGTTACCTGAGGGAGATAAAAATTTAGTTCCAAGATTTTATCGCATATAAAAAAGAGATTAGTTGTAAATATTTGTCAATGAAATAATGAAGAATTAGAAGTAACGCGAATGCATAGGCTGGGAGGCCTGCTCAAGAAAAAGACAAAAAAGATATAGTAGTCCCTAATATTAAAAAACTACTACAGCCCTAACAAGAAAGATACCGAAGCTATCTTATACAGCTATGCACCGGTTTGTTTTTCGGCCTCACCAATAGGTGGGCACCCAAAATATTAGGGGTAGCACACAACAACTAGTTCTTTTTTAAAAAAATCACCTTGTATGATCTTACGCTATTGGAAAAAATTAGCTTGTTATGAATTGACTTTTAAAATACTTTTTAATAATTCAATTAAACACCATTATATTTGTTTTCTGATTCCAATGGCAACAATAAAAAACATATCTTTTCCTACTGTTAGCACTTGCATGAGTGTTATCTGCCGTTGTATGCCGTAAGGCATCCTATATTACATATTACCCCACTTCCGGCATTTTGCCGTCTTACACAAAAAATATTTTTTTACAATTATAATAAAATAATAATCATTTTATGAGCACTCCAAAATTTGAAACTTTACAACAACATGCAGGACAAGAAGCAGACCCTACCACAGGATCGCGCGCAGTACCTATTTACCAAACCACTTCTTTTAACTTCAAAAACTCTGAACATGGCGCCAACCTTTTTGCACTAAAGGAATTTGGAAATATTTACACCCGGATTATGAACCCCACTTCGGATGTATTTGAAAAAAGGGTAGCCGCCCTTGAAGGTGGTGTGGCTGCACTGTCTACCTCATCAGGAATGGCAGCACAATTTCTGGCACTAAATAACATTTTGGAATCCGGCGAAAACTTTGTGTCGAGCCCCTATTTATATGGCGGTACTTACAATCAATTTAATGTAGCCTTTAAACGGCTTGGAATAGAAGCCCGGTTTGCAAAAGACAACGAAGCCGAAAGTTTTGAAAAACTGATAGACAATAATACCAAAGCCATTTACACCGAAACCATTGGTAATCCGGATTTTAATATTCCTGATTTTGAAAAGCTGGCAGCACTGGCTAAGAAGCATGACTTACCTTTTATAGTAGATAATACATTTGCGGCAGCAGGATACCTGTTTCGTCCATTGGAGCATGGCGCTCACGTAGTAGTGCAGGCAGCTACCAAATGGATAGGCGGCCATGGCAATAGTATAGGCGGTGTGATAGTAGATGGTGGAAATTACAACTGGGGCAATGGAAAATTCAAAGCCTTCTCCGAGCCATCTGAAGGATATCACGGCTTGGTATTTAATGATGTATTCGGCAGCAAAGGGCCTTTTGGGAATATCCAATTTGCCATTCGTGCCAGAGTAGAAGGGCTTAGAGATTTTGGTCCCGCTATCTCTCCTTTTAATTCTTTTTTATTGTTGCAAGGATTAGAAACTTTATCATTACGGGTAGAAAGGCATGTACAAAATACTCAAGCATTGGCTGAATGGCTTGCTCAAAATGAGCATGTAGAAAAGGTAAACTACCCCGGCTTAAAAAGCAGCCCGTACTATGCTAATGCACAAAAATATTTAAAAAAGGGCGCTGGCGCTGTTCTTTCATTTGAGCTAAAAGGCGGCAAACAAAATGCCATTAAATTTGTAGATAGCTTAAAATTGATTAGCCATCTTGCTAATGTGGGCGATACAAAAACGCTGATTATTCAGCCATCTGCAACTACCCATCAGCAACTGAGTGATGCTGCGCAATTGGCTGCCGGCGTTACACCCGGGCTTTTAAGAGTATCAGTAGGTATCGAGCATATTGATGATATTAAGGCAGATATTGAGCAAGCTTTTGAAAAAGTTTTCGCCTGATAGCCTGATACAATTATTAATTAATTTAAAACTTATACATCATGTCTGATCTAACATTTTCTATAAAAGGCGAAAGCAAAAACGCTACAAAATTTGAAGCAGCCGCAAGAAATTTTAAAATTATAATAGATGAGCCGCCTGCACTCGGCGGCGCCGACCACGGCCCTAATCCGGTAGAATATTTATTGGCAAGCTACGCAGGCTGCCTAAATGTAATGGGACATCTGCTCGCTACCGAGCTTGGTTTTAACCTAGAGAAACTGGAGATAGAAGTAACCGGCGACATTAACCCCGACCGTCTTTTTGGAAAATCTTTCGACGAGCGCGCAGGGTTTAAAGGAATCAACGTGGCACTAAAACCTTATGCCGACGCCACTCCAGAACAGTTACAAACCTGGATACAGGCTGTAGAAAGTCGCTGCCCGGTAAATGACAACCTTAATAACCTGACTCCTACCAGGATAGCGTTATTGAATTAAAAGTAGGCAATACAAAACATCGTTTACCCATACGCGTTAGGTAAGCGATGTTTTGTATTTTATTCTAAAATAAATTGAAAAAATAAAAATTGGTAAACAGCATTTATCAACACCATGAACCCTTTACCCTCGAATCGGGGATTACTATTCCGCAATACCATTTAGGATATGCTACTGCCGGCAGCCTAAATAATGATAAAAGCAATGTGGTATGGATATTTCATGCACTTACGGCCAATAGCCTACCCGATGAATGGTGGCCAGGATTAGTAGGCGAAGGAAAACTATTCAACCCACAAAAGCATTTTATCATTTGTGTAAATATGCCCGGCAGTTGCTACGGCAGCCTTTCACCACTGGATGAAAATCCGGAAAGAGGGGAACCGTATTATCATGATTTTTCCTTTTTTACACCCCGCGATATGATTAGGGCATATCAGCCATTAAAAAATTATTTAGGTATAGAAAAAATAAAGATCGGTATTGGCGGATCAATGGGTGGGCAACAATTATTAGAATGGGCAATAGAAGAACCAGATCTTTTTGAATACATAATCCCCATTGCTACAAATGCAGCGCATTCGCCCTGGGCTAAGGCATTTAATGCTTCGCAAAGGATGAGTATAGAGGCTGACAGCACCTGGAAAAATAAAGAAAGTATAGCAGGAATAGCCGGAATGAAAGCCGCCAGAAGCATAGCCTTGCTATCCTATAGGCAATATGATACTTATAATGCCAGCCAGCAAGAACAGGAATTAAACAAATTAGATAATTTTAAAAGTGAAACTTACCAGCAATACCAAGGTGAAAAATTAGCCCGCAGATTCAATGCATTTAGCTATTATTTTTTGAGTAAAAGCATGGATGCACACAATGTAGGGCGCGGAAGAAAAAACAGTGAAGCAGCATTGCAAAGTATAAAAGCCCGCTCACTTGTTATCGGAATTAATTCTGATATTTTATTCCCAGTATCTGAACAAAAGTATATTGCCGCCCACATTCCCGATGCTCATTTTGAAGCGATAGATTCTTTGTTCGGGCACGATGGCTTTCTTTTAGAATTTGAAAAGATTGGCGCATTGATAAAAGATTTTTTACCTAAAGGAATATTTTAATTCAGTCTTTAGGGAAGGAAGAAATTTCAATCTCTGAAAGAATAATTCCAGAGTAAAAAAGCTTTATCCATAAATAAAAGGATGGATGAAGCTTTTATACAATTACTTTTCGACAATAAAATTTTTGACCTTTATCTCATTTCCAATTTTATATTTTAAAATATAAGTGCCATTTGCAAAAGATATATCAGTTACATGCAGCAACATACTTCCATTATTATTGGATATAGTGTATGACCTCATTGGCCTGCCCATAATATCTGTTATTTCTATCAGCGCATTATCTGTTCTATTATCTGATTCTATTTTCAACATAAAGTCACCATTATTTGGATTAGGATAGATCAAGGCTTTTGTTTGCCCTTTTAAAAAAACGGAAGTTTGAGCTTGTTGACTTTCAACTTTGTTTTGGATTATATTTCCCGGCATACTGCATGATTGCGAGCTTACTGCAAGAGTGGCTACCGCACTGGTTCCACAAACCGATTTCCCTTTAACAGTAATGTTTCCTGATATAAAATTAGCAGGGTAATCTACCACAATAGTATTATAAGTAGTTGTATCTCTTGTTGGGCTTTTCGTTTCAGAGCCTTCGATCTTAGTTCCTGATGGAGTGCTCCAGATATAATAGTCAGTGTTAGGTTGGCCACTGGCAGTATAATAAACACTTGATGGTGCACCTGTACAAATAGTTCCTGTTACCACCGAAATTGTAGGAGTGGGTGGGACATTTTTTGTGAGAGTTAATTTACGTTGTCCACTAGTTCCACATGATCTTTTTGCTACAACAGATAAAGTACCTCCAGTGTAATTTCCATGAAATTGAATTTGAATACTTAAACCCGTTGTTTCTACAGTCAAATTTGGTATGCTTCCAATCACTCCGCTACCACTTACTATTTCTGCACTACCTGGAACAATTGGTACAAGGGTCCAAACATAGGAAGTAGGAAAAGGCCCTGTTGCATTGGCAGGAATGGTATAGGTAACTGTAGTATTAGCGCCGATATACATTGAAGAACAGATGTCGCCTGATGCAGTAATAACTCCTGGGGTACCCGGCAATTTCTTAGACACAGTAAGCGACCTGGATGGTCCATCACCACACGCTCTGCTCGCATTTACTTTTATTACTCCTGATGTAAATGCCTCAGTAAAGTTCAGCACTATACTTGTATCATTTACATTGCCTGAAATGATATTTACACCATCAGGTATTTGCCATTTGTAGGTTGTAGCATTTGCAACACTATTGATTGTATAGGTAGCATTACCCCCAATAAATTCACATACATCTGTTGGCCCAGTAATAACTCCCGGGGTGCCCGGCAATTTCTTAGACACAGTAAGCGATCTATATAAGCCATCCCCACAACCACTTTTAGCTTTTACTTTTATTATTCCAGTAGTGAAGGTATCTGCAAAATTCAAAACTATACTTGTGTCATTTACATTTGTTGAAATAATGTTGACACCATCAGGTATTTGCCAATCATAGGAAGTAGCATTGGCTACACTATTAATTGTATAGTTAACATTGCCTCCAATATATTCACAAACATCTATTGGCCCACTGATATTACCAGGGGTAGCCGGCACTTTATTTGCGACGGTAAGATATCTTACTGCACTTATTCCGCAATCATTTACTGCCGATACACTTATTACACCTGTAATAAACAATGGTGAATAAATAACATTTATACTTGTATCTGAAGTTGTAAAAGGTGATACCCCACCAAGGATACTTACTCCATTGGGTGTTGACCATATATATGAAGTAGCTCCAGCTACTTTTTTTATTGTGTAAGCAATCGGGATATTTACAGATGCACAAGCATTAGTGGCTCCCGTAATAGCACCAGGTGTTGACGGTTTATTTTTGGTGATTGAAATTATTTTTACGGTACTGCCACAGGCATTAGTAGCAGTAACCGTAATGGTCCCCGAAGAAAAATTACTGCTAAATGTTGCGTTAATGCTATTAGTATTTTGTCCATCTATAATTTGAATAAGAGAACTAGATTTTGTCCATGTATAGGTAGTGCCTTCTATATTATCAACTGAGTAAGTAGCTGATGATGCAGTGCCTGCTATTCCACATGCAGTATTGGTTCCTGCTATATTTCCAATCATTGGCGCCTCAGTGCAGCCTGAATTATTTATTATATGAATAATTGTTGTAGCTGAATTTCCACAGCCAGAGTTTCCATCAGCATAATAATAAGAAATTGTATGATCACCTAGACCTGCAATAGATGGATCAAACATGTTGCCTGTACCGGTAACGCCAATACCACTGAATAAACCTCCAACCGGTGAACCATTCAAAGAAAATGGGGGGTCGTTGGTGGTATAAGTTGGGTAATATCCTGCGTTTACTAACGGTAACGGGTGTACAAGCACAATAATACTATTGCTCAATGCAGTTGCATTTACTGCACAGACAGCATTACTGGTAAGTTCACAAGTAATAACATCAGTGTCGGTCAATGTTGAATCACTATACTTATTGCTATTAGTCCCTACATTAATATTATTTTTCTTCCATTGATACAATGGTGAATTTCCCCCGTAAAATGATGTTGCAGTAAATGTTGTAAGCACACCTGCACAAATCCCTTGTGATGGTAAGAAATCTCCGGTAATATTTACTGAGGGATATTCAGGATATACGTTCGGATCAGTATCATCGCAATCAGTATTATTTGTTACATACCCTTGTGGCTGTGTACAAGATTGTATTGAGACGTTGGGGTTGCCATAGCTATCGCCATCTGCATCCTGATAATACGTTTGACCTGGTGTGACTATTACTTCTGAAATGCTTGATATTGCTGTATCACAAGGTCCTGTTACAATGCAATAATAAAAGAATGTACCAGATGTAGTTGCTGATGGTGTATAAGAAGAATTTGTTCCCATAGGGCTTAAGGTTGTGCCACCTGAGATTGAGTTAACTGAATTTGAATACCACTGAAAACTTAATCCATCACCTGTTGCAGTTAGGGTCAGATCTGCTGGGACTGAATTTGCACAAATTGTTTGGGCCACTATTGGCTGAGTAATTATTGATGGCTTTATGCACCGCATCTCTGCAATTACAAAATCACCTAAACTACTTACTCCGGTAGCCTTAATATGTGTAGCATCAATATATACAGTAGTTGGATAAGTCCATGCACCTTGCGTAAATATTCCAACTTTAAAATTTGCAGGATTGGCACCGGCATCCACATCAGCAGGGCTAAATTCAAAAGTAACATCGTAAGTTCCTGCAAAAGATATATTATTGTCGCTAGCGATTTTCCAATACCGGTTAACGGACTTGTTTGCATCTAATGTAGAAGTACTTATGTTAGGATGGTCACCAGGCTCTGAAGGTGACACATCGATGTTTTGTGAACTAATAACCTCCTGCAAATCTATTGTAACAGGGCAATAAGTAGTTGCATCACCAATTTTAAAATATTTTGTTGTGAAGTTATCGGATGATGATAACCACATTTCCACATTTCCATGTATATAGGTTGTCGGATTGTTAACCATAGTGTTAATTGCACTATTTTCGAAAACTATCCGATTGACGCCTGTATGAATTTTCGTTCCATCCGCGCCAAATATCAGGCTTCCACCACTTCCAAACCTTATATCTTTATTTAAATAAATTCCTGCAGCATTGGAAACAAAAAGAGAATTGAAATATGTCGGATAGGTTCCGCCAATCGTTTGAGGCGCAACACCTACAAACTGTATAAAGCCATTGCTGGCGAAAGAAGTATATCCGTTATTGATCCAGTTTCCTTCTAAATGAATATTCCCCCAAACATCTACAGTTGTTCCTGCTCCAATTATAAGATCACCTCCCACTTCTGTTGGATCTGAAGAATAGCTAAAGCTCTTTACCCCTATATTAGACAATGAAAGATTATCATAAGGAATTGCCGGAATATTCTGCGGCCCGGTGCTATTAAATTCTACGGTACTGGAAGCGCCAAGTGTTGTCCATGCATTACTGCCAGGTGTAAATACACCGGATATACCAATTGTTGCATTAGAAGGCAATATTCGTCCGCCTGCACCTGAACTGGTTAAGTTTGCATAGTTTATAGGCGTTATTACTGTACTACCAAATCCAGCGTACTCAACAGTGGAAGATGAGTTTAATGTAAGTGAAGAAAGCGTGTTAGAGAATGAAGCATTGGAAGCGCCACTAAAACCAGCGCCATTGATTGTTTTTACTACACCATTTACAACTACTTTTCCTGAGCCGCTAACAGTATTATATCCGGTAACCAATTTGCCGTTTACAATCATAGAATCACTACTGTTAATCGTTGGACTAATATCCATTGTTACGGTGTGATTAATAATAACAGAAGACCCATCAGGAGGAACATTGCCACCAACCCATGTAGAGCCTGTACTCCAATCGCCATCAGTGGCTGTTACATAAGCAGCAACTGCAAAAGCCCTCACATTACCCACTCCAAATGGAGAGAAAGAATTTATACCTGTTACCGTAGTTGTATAAGGGCCACTACCTGAAACAGAGCTTGCAGGAATTTCATTCCATGACGAACCTCCATAATGACCAAGCACAATTGAACCATTTCTATAAAATGTTGATGTTGGATAACCAGCTTCATCACTTGCATTCCATTGCGGTGTTAGCGTTACATTATTGCCTGTTTGCGCTCCTGTTTTTGAAATTGTCCATTGCGCATTTACTGCTTTTGATGAATCATTCAATGCATTGGTAAATGCTGACTGAACTTTTACAGAAAAATCATCGTCACCACCATTAGAAATAGTGATGGGATTGTAAGAAGTTGCAGACGGACCTACCGGAAATAATTTAGGTGATGAAGAAACGTTTTTGAGTGTTAGTGTTCCTGTCCCGTTAGTTACAATATAATGAGTAGGTGTGCTATAGTTAATAGCAATCGCAGTGATATTATTATTGCCGAGAGTTAATTTACCAGCATTGACCTGCAGATAATTCACAGCTCTTGATGCATGAAGCGTAACCCCTCCGAGATTAGAAGCGATTAATATGTTTGGCCCGTTTACTGCAGGAAATTCATCTCCGGTAGTTCTCGCAACAGTGTTGTAATAACCCAATATTCCATTAGATCCATAGGTAATTGTCCCATTATTTACAAAGACACCTCCATCACCCATTTGTAAGGAACCATTTATAGTTGTACTTCCATTATTTGTAAATGTTGAATAAATATTAAAATAGGTGTTGGCAGTAATTGCTCCTGAATTGGTCACATGAGAATGTATGTTTACTACATGATTCAATGTTTTGTCTGCGTCATCAGGGGGCACGTTACCTCCAAGCCATGTTGTTCCTACGTCCCATGAACCATCACTGGTTGCTGTTACATAACCATTATATGTAAAGCTGGTAGCTGATGATGTTGTACCTCCAGGAGTAGTTACACTAACAGTACCGGTTATCCCAACACCTACAATTGCAGTAATATGCGAATCATCGTTTACCGTAAATGAAGCTACGTTAGTGCCCCCAAAGGTTACAGCGGTCGCACCTGTAAAACCTGTGCCAGTAATGGTTATAGATGAACCCGTATATCCATTGTCAGGCGTGAATGAAGGTATAGTTGGGGTGAATACTGAATCGTTATATTTCCAAAAATCACTTATAGCCCCATTAGCATCGCCGATTCCTAAGTATCCTTGACCATTAATATTCAAGGCCACTGCTCCACGACGCGCAGCCCCGTTAATATCCGAACTTTGACTCCAAAAATTGGTCGTTGGGTCGTATTTCCAAAAATCTTTTCTGTAACCACCACCATCTAAACCAGTTCCAATGTATCCCTTATTACTTATTACCAAACCTGCTGCAAAGTATCTTGCTGTACCTCCAAAATCCGCCTTCTGTGCCCAGAGGTTTGTTGTAGGATCATATTCCCAAAAATCTTTTTTACTATTACCATCCAAGCCTGTTCCAATATATCCTTTGCCATTGATACTAAAACCAACAGCACACCAACGAGCTGTACCTCCAAAATCCGCCTTTTTTGTCCAAAGGTTAATCGTAGGGTCATATTCCCAAAAATCCCTTGTATAACCAATATTATTATACCCCGTACCTATGTATCCTTTGCCATTGATACTAAAACCTGTTGCATTATTATGTTCAGCGCCACCATAGTCTGCCTTTTGAGTCCAAAGGTTGGTAGAGGGATCGTATTCCCAAAAGTCTTTTGTATGGCCACTACTTCCATCGCCAGTACCAAGGTATCCCTTGCCATTAATACTAAAACCTACAGCTCCCCATCGAGCAGTACCACCAAAGTCTGCCTTTTGAGTCCATACATCAGTTACAGGATTGTATTCCCAAAAATCTTTATAAAGGCTACTATTATTACCGCCTGTTCCTATATACCCTTTTCCATTGATACTAAAGCCGGCTGCAGACCAACGTGCTGTACCACTAAAGCTAGCCTTCTGCGTCCAGCTATCAGGAGCCTGAGCATACACTTCCAAAAAGTAAAGTGCTGAAAGAATAATGAATAAAATCTTTTTCATATTAGGTCATTTAATTTTTAATATTGATCCCCATAAATTATTTTGAAACTGCTCCCATCTTCTTCAACTCCTCTAATGTTATTGCTGGTGGGCTTTCTCCTTTAAGTATCTTTTCTATTACTTTTTTAGCTACTTTCTCAGCTAACTGTTTTGTAGCAAAGCCTGTGTTGCCCTGCACTGCTGGTATTACCGGCTGGTGTATATACAACTTTGCACCATGGTAAATATCATAGCCCCAGCTATCATTAAATGCAGGAATAATTTTAAAATAAAGATCTGCATGCTTCTTAACAGGTGGTATTTGCTGACCTTTTAATAGTTGGCATGAAAAAATTACTAAAACAAAAAATAGTGCAAGTCCTCTTCTCAACAGTTTAAGTTTTATATTCATGTTCAAATTTTTATTTTCTTTTGGTAACTTTTCATAGCAGGAAAATAAAAATGCACTCACCATTTAATTTATTATAAGCCAATTCAAATGATTGCTGTAAAGCCAAGGCTTATCATTCAATAATAAATGGAATGCTTTTAAGCAGGATTGGAAAGATGATTCAAACATTTTAGCATAGCCTATCATGAAGAAGGATTATTTAAATAAAAAAATTGCTTCGTATAAAATACCGGATGCAGCAAACAAAGGAATATTGCTGCTCCCTGTTTTTAAATTGGAGATGGATTATTGCCCGGCAACCTCTCCCTTAAACCCTTACCCCCCCAGCCATCCTAAATGGCCAGAGGTATCAAGGGGATATATCAAACCACACTATAATAGTTACGGATTACTATACGATTTTATAAAACCAAAAATAAACACTTCCAAAAGCCTGCTTCAGGGTGTTTATCTCTTTTCTCAAAGAGAAAATCACCCCCCTTTTTTTGAAAAAAAAACTGAATATTGCTGTATTCTTTATTCAAAAAATATTCAATAATGTCCTATACCGACGGCCCTTTTTTCCGGTGGATACCGCCTCCATTAGCAATTGCCAAACAGCATTGGATATTGCTAAATTTATTGCTCCTGTATTATCGCAATCCCATTAATTTCTACAATAGAAATGCCGGCCGCATGCTATATCAAAGAAAATAGTTTTAAAGGATTGGAAAGATGATTCAACCATTTTAGCAAAGCCTATCAAGTAAAACCATTTTCAAATGTAATCTGAAGCCAAACTAAAAAAAATAGCTATTTCTTGTCATTTTCGACAATTTTATACAATAGATTTACATAGCATATATCCTGTACTTCTATTATCAATAAAAAGTAGTTGCAATATGCCGATGTAAGCCTTAGTAAAAATTTATACGATGGATAAGCAAAAAAACACATGGCTCAATTATATGAGCAGGATCAGGCAACAGATATTTTCTGAAGAAGACCGCAGGATTGACAATATAGAACAGGTGCTTCATTTAAATCAAATTCCCCAATCATTATTTGATAATTGTAGGCCTGCTATATATTTACTTGACTACACCACAGGTCAATACTGCATATTCTCCAATTCATTGCAACCACTGTGGGGTCATCAATCTCAAGATTTTTTAAACCATGGTATTTCATTTACATTAGAAAATTATTATCCCCAAGAACTCCATTTATATAATACTGAGATTTTCCCAGACAGGCTAGCGATACTTCATCAGATACCGGCCGGCCAACATTCTCAATATATTTTTAGTTATAATTTTCAACTCAAAAACCGCGACGGTGTATTAGTGAATCTACTTCAAAGAAATTGTTTCATAAAGAGCGATCAATACGGTAACCCCATAATGAGTTTTGGGGTAATCACCAATGTAAACCATTTTAAATCAGTGTCGCCAATAATACAGGTTGTCGAAAAAATTAATCCCTTGGATAAGGATGCAAATGCAGAATTGATTTTTAAAAAATCATATTTTCCTAACAAAGAAGATAGCCTGTTTTCAAAAAGAGAGAAAGAAATATTGCCTTATTTGGCAGCCGGGCATAGCAGTAAAGAAATAGCACATAAATTATTCATCAGCGAATACACCGTAATAAACCACCGTAGAAATATGATGCTGAAGACCGGCTGCTTGAATGTAACTCAGTTGGTATGCTTTGCCCTGACGCATTGTATTATCTAAAGGGTACAGTTTGCACAACATAAAGTGGCGAATAGTAAACTATAAAACAGGTACCTCCTGTTTTTAAAATTAGAATTGATAGTTACCCTGCAATATTTCTTGCCTTACCCTTACCCCCCAGCCATCCTAAATGGCCAGAGGTGTCAAGGGGATCTATCAAACCACACTATAGTTACGGATTACTATACGATTTTATAAAACCAAAAATAAATTCGATGTATTCCGGTTATGGTTTGTGCTGTACCGGTTAAGAAATAAAAAATAAGCAATCATTACGCCTACTTCTACTCTCATCCGCCAATTAGTATTTATGAAAATCATAACCGATCTTTTTTATTTTATTTTTCAAAATTAACCCTAACCCAACGCCTGCTACAGGTTATTTATCCCATTTTCTTGCGGGAAAATCACCCCCCTTTTTAGAAAGAAATAATTTGAATATTGTAGTATCTTTCATTAAAAAATATTCAAATATGCCGGTAAAATTATTAAATGCCCATCCTGATGGAGTACCTATGACGCCCACTCCTAAACAATTAATGATGGACATGATAAAAGAATACAGGAATACCCTGCACAAACTTTCTACTGCTTCATTGCAACAACGTTTTCCGGATCGCACCTTTCCGGATGGCAGCCCTTTTTGCGAAACAAACTCCGCATGGGTAAGCAGGGATGAGTTAGAAGCTCTTCTGGATCAGAATCGTGGAGATGGACTCCGCATTTATTTTGGCTGCCATGATAAAAAAACTTTCGACCTGAAAACCGGCACGCCGGAGTATTTGGGAATGCACAATGTAATATTAGTAGCTACACAAAGTGGCGCGGAGGGCAAAGGCCCGCAAAGCAAAGACCAGTTGAAAGAAGCTTCAACCGAGGCAGATGCCAATAGCATCGTATTTACATCCGGCCCTTATGAAGGCAATAGCGGCGACCTGATAGATCTTTGCCCACCTAACTGCCCCAATAAACCACCCTTTCAATAATATATAATGACTGTGGGCCTCATAGGAAAACTATTTTTATGCATTGCCATTGCCTCAGGTTTTTTCTTTTATAAATCACTACCGGGCAAATGGCTGAAAATATTAGTCTGGTTTCTCTTATTTACATTCTTGATGCAGGAGGCGGGTTATTGGTATTCCATTTATTTTAAAAAAAGCAATCATTTTATTTACAACATTTATTTGCTTACACAGTTTGTAATGTACCTCCTGCTCTTTTATCATTCTATACAGCAGAAAACTATAAAGTCGTTTATACTCTGGATGCTTGCCTTCTTTGTTGGGTATTATACTTATCAATTATTTTCCGCTTCGGGCATTTTTGTATTTCTGGCCAATGCCAATCTGGTAGGCAGTATAGCTACCATTGCTTGTTGCTTGCTGTATCTGGTTACCTTGTTTCAGTCAGAAAAAATTATCAATTATTTTCAATTGCCTATGTTCTGGATTACTACGGGGCTACTCTTTTATTTCACTGGCAACTTTTTATATCTTGGCCTTATTGATTATATCAGCAAAAACCATCTGGATACAGATGGGCATATTTATCTTTATATGATCGTAATACTCAATTGCCTTCTGTATGGATTGATCAGTATTGGATTTTTAAGCCATAGAATATGGAAAAACAAAATGTGATCTATACGCTGTTGTTTGCATCATTATTGCTGGTACTACTACTCTGCTTTCTTTTGTTTTTTTTCGTGCATTACCGCAACCGGCGCAATAGGCACATTAACGAAATAGGCCACATGAAAAAACATTTTGATGAAGCGCTGCTGCAATCACAAATAGAAGTACAGGAAGCAACCTATAATACACTGGCCAAAGAACTACATGACAATGTAGGGCAACTGCTCAGTAGCAGTAAAATGCTGCTGGGTTTACTTCAAAGGCAATACAGCCAACCACCGGAAACGCTGAACATAGCAGAAGAAACTATTGGCAAAGCTATTACAGAACTGCGGGCGCTTTCTCAATCGCTAGACAAGGACTGGTTGGAACAATTTGACCTGATAGAAAACTTGAACAATGAAATAAAAAGAATCCATTGTGGTGATGTACTTTCTATTCAATTAGTGCACGAAGGCAATATTCCACTTAGCAGTGATCAACAGATTATTCTTTTCAGAATCATTCAGGAAGGAATTCAGAATATACTAAAACATGCAGAAGGGCATCAGATTATTATCAATATTAAAAAAGGCCTTACACAATTGTGCATCAATATCCTTGATGATGGCAAAGGGTTTACACCACATTCATCCAGAGGATTAGGTATGCGCAACATGCAAAAGAGAACACAGATATTAGGGGGTACAATCGAATGGATGCATTTGCCTTCAGGATCAGAAATAGCAATACAAATTCCCATAAAAAAATAATGTATGAAAATAAAAGCAGCCATTGTAGATGATCATTTGCTCTTTTTAAAATCTATATCATTGATGCTGGAAAGTTTTCGTGAATATGAAGTGGTAATAGAAGCATTGAACGGAAAAGAGCTGCAACAAAAAATGGCTGCCGCGCCCCACCTGCCAGAAATTATGCTTATAGATGTAAATATGCCTGTGATGAATGGGGTAGAAACTGCGGCCTGGGTTTCGGAAAATTATCCTACAATAAAAATGATTGCATTGTCGCAAAATGATAGCGAAAAAGCAATTATAGAAATGATAAAATCAGGATGCAGTGCCTATATGCTTAAAGATACACACCCTGATGAATTAGAAAAAGCACTCCAAGAAGTAATAAAAACAGGATATTATAATAGCGACCAAAGCAATATTAATTTTCGAAGGCTTTTAAAATATGAGGAAGAGCAGATTAAAATAACAGAAAGGGAAAAAATATTTTTAAAATATGTATGTACCGAAATGACTTACAAAGAAGTGGCCGCACTTATGCACGTGAGCGAACGAACAATAGATGGATACCGCGACAACCTGTTTCAGAAAATGAAAGTGCAAAGCCGTGTAGGGCTTGCTTTAGAAGCTATCAGACGGCAGATAGTTAACTTGTGAGGCAGGAGGGATGGTGAATGATTAATAGATAATTATTAATCGTGAATGCTAATACCTAATTCAGAATACCTATTAAATCCGTTACTTTTGGAACGCACATTGCAGTGAAGTATTTTTCGTTCACTTTCTGAAAAAGATTTTCTACTTTGATGGAACCACTATCGCAACAAAAAAAATTATCTCAATTACCGGCTACCGCTATATGCGGCAACGACATCACTTCATCCTGCCTGTATGTATCGGCACTTACAATAATGTATGCAGGCCAATATGCATTTATTGCCTTATTGCTTGTGGGGTTAGTTTTATTCTTTTTCAGGAAAATTTATGGGGAGGCAGTAGGTGCATTGCCTTTGAATGGCGGCGCTTACAACATACTATTGAATACTACCAGCAAAGGAAACGCCTCTCTGGCAGCATGCCTTACCATTCTATCCTACATGGCTACGGGCGTACTCTCCGCTACTGAAGCTATGCGGTATGTACATAGTATTGTACCTCTATTTCCGGTGCTTATAGCCACTATGGTATTGCTTACCCTCTTTCTGTTTTTAACTATTGCTGGCATATCTGAATCATCCATTGTAGCACTTGTTATATTTATAATCCATCTGGCCACCCTTGTATTGCTTATTGGCAGTTGCATACTTTTTGTGGCATCTAATGGCTTTAATACTTTCAGAATCAACTGGCATACACCATTGAGAGGCAGTATAGGCACGGCGCTATTTTTAGGATTCAGCACCGCTATGCTGGGTATTTCAGGCTTTGAAACCTCTGCTAATTTTGTAGAAGAACAAAAGCAAGGTGTGTTTCCAAAAACATTGCGCAACATGTGGACATTGGTTGTTATCATTAATCCACTCATAGCCCTACTTGCTATAATGATAGTACCCATTTCAGCGGTAGGATCCAATCAGGAAGCTTTTTTATCTTTTCTGGGTAATACTTCTGGAGGGCATTGGCTTGCTACAGTAGTATCTATTGATGCTGCATTGGTATTGAGTGGGGCGGTGCTCACTTCATTTATTGGTGTAAGCGGGTTGATGCAGCGGATGACCCTTGACCGGATATTTCCTCAAATGTTATTAAAGAAAAACAAACGTGGAAGTTCGCCGCGAATCTTGATTACTTTTTATTTATTATGCCTTTCAATTTTATTTATCACAAGTGGCGAACTTGGTCCACTCGCTGGAGTATATACTATTTCATTTTTAACAGTTATGGTATTTTTTGGGTTTGGCAATCTGCTACTAAAAATAAAACGTGCCAAGCTGCCCCGTCCAGAATATGCAGCCCCCTCTATAGTGCTACTGGGTATTTTGGCAATCCTTATTGCCTTGTATGGAAATGTGAAAATGCATCCCGATTATCTCGTTGTTTTTCTTCAATATTTTATTCCGGCTATTTCAATTATTTATGTATTCCTTAAACGAAAAGCTGTTATTCATTATTCTATTGTTTATGTCAATAAATTCTTTGACAAACTCAGGCAGATATCTACTTTCAGCCGGTTTCACCTCATGCGCGAAATGAGGAAACTCAACAAGCAACCTTTTGTTTTCTTTACCAAAGGTGATAATATTTCTACCCTCAATAAGGTGATTATTTATGTAAAAGAAAATGAGATTACCCAGAAGCTAAAAATTGTAACTGTGTTGCAAAAAGAACTTGAGCTTAATGAAACATTTTTACGTGATCTGGAAGCGCTTGATCGTGCCTATCCGGATATCAATATCGAATACCTGCAGATAGAAGGAACATTTGGACCGGAACTGATTAATAAATTAAGCAACGAATGGCACATACCTAAAAACTTTATGTTCATAGGATCGCCAGGCGATCGCTTTCCTCACAAGCTGGAAGACCTTGGGGGAGTAAGGTTGATTATTTAAAAAAAATACGAAGTATTAAATTGGTGATTGATTATTCAAGGTAAGATTATAAAAATCGGTACGCCTGTCTTTAAGATTTCTCACACTTCCGCGCGAATGCAATTCATCTAAAAGAGACAGATCTACATCGGCTATCAATACCATTTCTGTATTTGCTGTGGCTTCACTTTTAATACCATTAGATGGAAATGCAAAATCGCAGGGTGTAAAAACAACAGATTGAGAATATTGAATATCCATATTTTCTACTTTGGGCAAATTGCCTATACAACCGGTGATTGCTACATAACATTCATTTTCTATAGCCCTTGCCTGAGCGCAATAACGTACACGGTTATACGCATTTTGAGTATCTGTAAGAAACGGTACAAATAGTAACTGCATGCCCTGCTCTGCCAGTAGGCGTGGCAGTTCCGGAAACTCTACATCGTAACAAATAAGGATACCGATTTTGCCTGCATCCGTTTCATATACTTTTAAAGATTCGCCACCGGCAATGCCCCAAAATTTTGCCTCATCAGGTGTGATGTGAATTTTTTCATATTGCTCTATCAGCCCATTCCTATGGCATAAATAACCTACATTTTTTAACCGGCCTTCTTCTATACTAGGCACACTTCCGGTAATGATATTTACATTATACTTTATAGCCAATTCGCCAAAGCGCTTTTTAAATTCTGGTGTATATTTTGCCAATGCCCGCATAGAGCCTGCTTCGCTCAGGTCATTAAATTCTGCAAGCAAAGGCCCATTGAATAATTCGGGTAGCAATGCAAAATCACTTTTATATGCAGCTATAGAATCAATAAAAAATTCTACTTGAGTAAACATTTCATCCATGTTGGTATAAGACCGCATCTGCCACTGAATAAGCCCAAGCCGCACATAAGTTTTTACATTAAATAATTTTTTGTCGTCGCTAGTGTAATAGATATTATCCCATTGCAGCAATGTTGCAAATTCTTTGCTTTCTATATCTTCAGGCAAATAATTTTTTAGCACTTTCACCACATGAAAATCATTGGCTAACTGAAATGAAAGTACAGGGTCGTAAATTTCCTTCTGTTTTACTTTTTGGATGAATTGCTTAGGTGTTAAAGTTTCGGAATATTTAAAATATTCGGGTATGCGTCCTCCAAAGATGATAGCTCTGTAATTAAGCTTTTCACAAAGATCCTTACGGGCATCGTATAGCCTACGGCCAAGCCTGAGCCCACGATAATCAGGATGAATAAAAATTTCAATACCATACAGCACATCTCCATTTTCAAGGTCTAATGTGTCAAAAGTATAATTGCCGGTAATTTGCCTGTAGGTGTGTTTATCGCCAAACCTGGAATAGTCCACCACCAAAGAAAGGGTGCACCCTACTACTTTCCCATCTACTTTTATTACTACCTGCCCTTCTGGAAATTTATCAATTAGTTTTTTAATACTCTCCAGACTCCAGAAGTTTCCCTGCCATCCGGGATAAGAGGCTTTCATTGCTGTTAACAGATCTTTGTAATCTTCGTATTGCAGATTTCCGATTTCTATATTTTCCATTTTTTAAAAAATCTACTTTTCAATTACAGCACCTTTTGTGCCTTTGCTATCTTCTTCTATTTTCATAAATGGTTTTAAAATATCAATTGGTATAGGGAATATAGTGGTAGAATTATTTTCTGTTGCTATTTCACGAAGTGTTTGCAGATATCTCAATGTAAGTGCACTTGGCTGTTCACTGAGTATTTTAGCTGCATCGCTCAATCTTTGAGAAGCCTGAAATTCACCTTCTGATGCAATAACTTTTGCACGGCGCTCCCGCTCTGCCTCTGCCTGCTTAGCCATGGCACGTTGCATTTCCTGAGGAAGGTCTATTTGCTTTACTTCCACATGAGTCACTTTTACACCCCATGGCTCTGTTTGCAGATCAATAATTTGCTGAAGTTTAATATTAATTTTTTCCCTTTGAGAAAGCAGGTCATCTAACTCAGACTGCCCAAGCACGCTGCGCAAGGTGGTTTGCGATAATTGAGATGTACCTACCAGATAGTTTTCTATTTCTACGATGGCTTTTTCAGGATCTATCACCCTGAAATAGATTACTGCATTTACTTTGATAGAAACATTGTCCTGGGTAATTACATCTTGCGGCGGCACATCCATTACTACTGTTCGCAGGCTCACCTTTACCATCTTATCAATTATAGGAAACAATAAAATAAGGCCTGGGCCTTTGGTACCATTGCCGATCACTCGGCCCAGCCTGAAGATAACCCCACGCTCATACTCTCGCAGTATGCGAATGGAGGTAGCAAGAATATACAAAATAAATACGACTACTATTACGATAGCGATAGGAAACTGTGGCATGCGATTTTAGATTTTTTAATTATTATTGACTATTTTTTTTGATTGATAATAAGAGAAAAGTTTTTTATAGGTAAAAAAATGTTGCCTATGTGAAACTGATAAAGGTTAATGTGCTTGCTAGAAAATATTTCGGAAAAGCGTATCTGCATTTTAAACTTTCTGTATTTTTTTGCCCATAATTTATTTTTTATTTATGTTGGATAGGTGATGAATATAGTCTATTTTTTTTATAAAAAACTCTAACGAGTATTGGGTGCCATTTAAATTGTCGCCGGTTCTTGGGACACGAACCGGGGTGGAGCGCCGTGGGCGGTGTCCCCACCGCCCACTATCAGCCAGGCCCTGCGGCAATTTGAAATGCACCCAGTGTATTTTAAAATCAAATACACAAGGCAAGGTAAAATTGGCAAACAATAATGAGTATAAGTAGCCCATTTACTATACTTGCCATTCGCTCTTTGAACCGCGCTATTCTGCAACCGGCGATACAAACAGCGTAAAGCCTTTTACTTCTTTGATTATAACTTTAGCATTTGCTTCTATAGTACCAGATACAGATACAGCGCGCCAATTTTCTCCCAATACTACTACCTGCCCTTCGGGATTTAAACGCTGCACCACCAAGGCGCCTCTACCTACTAAATTATTTTGAAGGGATACAGGTTTTGCCTTTTGGGCTTTTAATCCCATTACTACAAGGAAAAGAAAAAAAAGCCCAGATATAGCTGTAACCGTAGAAACCAATAACCACGACAACGAAACAAAATTTTCCATTGGGCTATCTCTGAATAAAATCAATGAACCTAATAGTACAGAAATAATACCACCCACCGCCAGCATACCATGGCTTACCACTTTTACCTCGAGCAAAAACAAGGCAATACCAAAAACGATTAATCCCACTCCGGCATAATTTACAGGCATGGAGCTCATACTATAAAAAGCCAGAACAAGGCAGATAACACCGACTATCCCCGGAAAAATAGCGCCGGGGTTAAATAATTCAAAGAGCAGTCCAAAGAATCCAAGCATCATAAGAATATATGCAATATTAGGATCGCTGATACGGCTAAGTATCTGCTGAAACCATCCCATTTGCAATATTTCCACCTCAGCATTTTTTGTATGAATTATTTTTTCAGTACCATCTATCTCCACCTTTTTTCCATCTATTGAGTCAAGCAAATCAGGGATATTTTTGGCAATTACATTAATCACCTGCTGCTCAAGTGCTTCACTCGCCGATAATGCAGCACTGGTACGCACTGCATCTTCGGCCCACACTAAATTTCTATGGCGCTTCTCTGCTATGCTTCTGATAAAAGCCGCAGCATCATTGGTTCCTTTTTCATTCATGATCGCATCTGACTTGCCTTGCATATCTACAGGATGCGCCGCACCTATATTAGTACCGGGAGCCATAGCGGCAATATTTGCTGCCATAGTAATAAATACTCCTGCAGAACCTGCATGAGCACCCATAGGCGACACGTACACGATTACAGGAACTTTCGACTTCATTATGTTGGATACAATATCTCTGGTAGATACGAGCAGCCCTCCGGGTGTATTTAAATTAATCAACAGCGCTGCTGCATTTTTCTTCTCAGCAGTTATTATTCCTTGATGGATATATTCTGCAGTAGCAGGGTTAATGCCCTCGCTAACTGTTATAGAAATAATCTTTTGTGCATGAACATATCCCGCCAAAAAGGTAATGCTAATAATACACAGAAAAAGTGATCTCAATAACGCCCTTGCTCTTAATGTTGTATAAGATATACTCACTGTTGAAAGATACTGAAACTTAGCCTAAAAAAAAAGCAAAGTTATTAGAGATAACATGATTCTATTAAAGAGAATACTCCCTTTTGATATTTCCCTATTTGCATTATTTATTATTGTTTAGGCATTTTACAATTTTCAATACCTTGGCACAATATCTAAATACACCCTTATTCATAATTTATGTACCGTATAAATAAATGATAAAGCCCATGTACGATTCCTTTCTATATTTATACTTTAAAACTCCAAGTGCTATGAGAAAAATAGTTGTATCGTTTGCATTCCTCTTTCCGGTATTTTGTTTTGGCCAACAGCTTAAATCATTGACGGTAGAGAAAATCATGAGAGATCCAAAATGGATTGGCGCTTCGCCTTCTTCGCCCTTCTGGGATGCTGATGGGCAGCAACTTTATTTTCAATGGAATCCTGACCAGGCAGCAGACGACTCCCTTTATTCCATAACTATTCAAAACCCAGTTCCTAAAAAAGTTCCATTTTTATTAAAAAATAAAATTGTATCTGCCGATAGGATAAAATACAACAAAGCAAAAACAGCCTATGTATATGCACAGGATGGCGATATCTTTTACAAAAAAATAAAGGAAAATAAAACCATTCAGGTAACGCAGACTGCCGCCTTTGAAACCAATCCGGTTTTCTCATTTAACGATGAAAAAATCGTTTACGAACTGAATCAAAATTTGTATGCATGGGATATAGCTACGGGGCAGTTATCACAACTATCCAATTTTACTTCTGGCGAAGATCAAAAAGAAAAATCTACCCTGCCGCCTCAGGAAGATTGGCTAAAAAAAGACCAAATTACTTATTTGCAAGTATTGAAAGAAAGAAAGGAAAAAAGAGAAGCAACACAGAAGTATAATGACTTGCTTGCAAAAGATGAACTAAAGAAAATATATATTGGTGATAAAAGAATGATCAATCCCAGCATCAATGCTGATGGTAGTTTTATTGCATACCGATTGTATAAATCTGGGCCAAGAAAAGGAACTATCGTGCCTAATTACATTACTGAATCTGGATATACTACTGACATACAAGGGCGGCCTAAAGTAGGCGAAAGCCCTGCATCAATGGCATTTTACCTTTATAGCCTGCAGAGAGACAGCGCCTACAAAGTAGATATTGATTCGCTACCGGGCATCAGAGATGTTCCGGCATTTTTTCAAGATTACCCAAAAGAATTGGCTGCAGCTACAAAAGCAAATAAAATAAGGAATGTAGGATTTGTGCGCTACACATGGAGCCCTGATAATAAAAATATCGCAATAGATATAAGGTCGGATGATAATAAAGACCGATGGCTTGCAAGATGGGACACTGCTACCAAGAAACTTACACTCATAGACCGGCAGCATGATGATGCCTGGATAGATGGCCCCGGCAGTTATAACCAAGGTTGGCTTGATAATGATCATTTCTGGTTTCAATCGGAAGTAACCGGATATGCTCACTTGTATAGTGTGGATATATACTCAGGAAAAAGAAAAGTATTTACCTCCGGAAACTATGAAGTTCAAAATGCAATTCTTTCTTCAGATAAAAAATATTTTTACATCACTACCAACAAGGATGACCCGGGGCAGCACCAATATTATCGTTTATCCATTTCCGATAGTAAGCTGGAAAAAATAACCCAACTTACCGGAGCGAATGAAATAACCCTATCGCCCGATGAAAAAAATATAGCTATTCTGTATTCTTACAGCAATAAGCCCTGGGAGCTTTATTTGCAATCCAATAAGCCTGGAACAGCAGCCCAACAAATAACTTTTAAAAGTGAGTCGGCCGAATTTAAAACCTATCCATGGCGCGACCCTAAAATAATCACCTTTGCAGCACGCGATGGCGCTACGGTATATGGGCGTGTATATACACCAGAAAATGCAAAGCCCGGTATGCCGGCAGTAGTATTTGTACATGGTGCTGGCTATTTGCAAAATGCACACAAATGGTGGAGCAGCTATTTTAGAGAATATATGTTTCACAATTTGCTGGCCGACAAAGGATATTATGTAATAGATATAGACTACCGTGGCAGCGCCGGATATGGCCGCGACTGGCGCACAGGTATATACCGGCACATGGGCGGCAAAGACCTAACAGACAATGTAGATGCAGCCAACTATCTTGTAAAAACTTATGGCGTAGATGCCTCACGAATTGGAATATATGGTGGCTCGTATGGCGGCTTCATCACACTGATGGCCATGTTTACCACACCCGATGTATTTGCAGCAGGTGCAGGGCTACGCTCTGTTACCGACTGGGCCAACTACAATCACGGATATACTTCCAATATTTTAAATGAGCCTTTTAATGATAGTATAGCTTATCACAAAAGCTCGCCCATATATTATGCTGAAGGGCTAAAGGGCCATCTATTAATGTGC
Organism: Bacteroidota bacterium; assembly: GCA_018268075.1. Lineage (GTDB taxonomy): Bacteria > Bacteroidota > Bacteroidia > Chitinophagales > Chitinophagaceae > Ginsengibacter. The sequence goes on from JAFDXH010000176.1 coordinate 41,902, forward strand.
CATGGCATGGTGGATGAAAATGTACACTTTCAAGATATTGTAAAACTAAGCCAACGCCTTATAGAGCTGCATAAAGATAATTGGGAACTAGCAGTATATCCGATGGAAGACCACGGTTTTGTAGAGCCATCCAGTTGGACAGATGAGTATAAGAGAATTTTAAAATTGTTTGAAACAGTATTGAAAAAGTAGGTATAATTTTTTTAATGAAATTTGTAATTACACATTCAGGTAAGGCTATCATATTTGGATAATACAGACTTCCATGTTAAAAAAACAGGGGCAATAAAATAACTAAAACAAACTATGCTGATAAATAACTTATATAAAATTTACCAGAAACATCCTTCTGTGCAAACAGACACTAGAAAGTTGCAATCCGGCAATCTGTTTTTTGCATTAAAGGGGCCAAATTTTAATGGTAATCAATTTGCACAACAGGCCTTAGATGCAGGCGCAGCGTATGTAATAGCAGATGAGCCAATACCTTTTGCAGATGAAAGAATAATAAACGTACCCGATGCATTAGATACTCTACAGCAGTTAGCTGCTTACCACCGCGCACAGTTTACTATTCCTTTTATTGCTATTACCGGCAGCAATGGCAAGACTACTACCAAGGAACTATTGCACTGCGTACTCAGCAGCCAATACAAAACATATACTACCGAAGGCAATCTCAACAATCATATTGGCATACCCCTTACCATTTTAAAGATAAAGGCAGACGCACAAATGGCCGTGATAGAAATGGGCGCAAACCATTTGAATGAAATAGCCGGATATTGTGAATATACAAAACCTACCTACGGCCTTATTACTAACATTGGTAAGGCGCACTTAGAAGGCTTTGGCAGTGCAGAAAATGTAAAAATCGGTAAGGGCGAGTTATTTGCTTATTTGAAAAATAATAAGGGTACCGCTTTCGTAAACAGTGACGACAAAGCGGTAAATGAACTTGGTGCAGCAATGAATCAGTGCATATATTATGGAAGCAATAGTGGCGGGTGCAAAGGAAAAATCATAGAAAACAATCCCTTTCTAAAAGTAAAAATAGAAATGGAAAACAATTTTGACATCGCTACTCAATTGGTGGGCGATTACAATCTACCCAACATATTGGCAGCAGCCTGCGTAGGAAATTATTTTAAAATAAAGGATGAAAATATAAAGCGCTCCATTGAAGGCTATGCACCCTCCAACAGCAGGTCGCAATTGATTCATATCGGATCAAACGATATTATTTTAGATGCATACAATGCCAACCCGGGAAGCATGAAGGCTGCAATAGAAAATTTTGCACAAGGCTCTACAGAAAATAAAATATTGCTTCTGGGCGATATGAAAGAGCTTGGTAGCGAAAGCGAGCAAGAGCATGCTTATATTGTAAAATTGATAGATCAATACCAGTGGCGACAAGTATTACTGGTAGGAAATAATTTTGGCCATATAGAAAGTAAGCACTTGCACTTTGAAAATGCTTCAGAAGCATTGGATTGGCTGCTAAAAAACCCTGTTGCTCAAGCACACTTGCTGATAAAAGGATCAAGAAGTATGCAAATGGAAAAAGTATTGCAAGCATTTGACTAACTACCAATAATTACGAGGCTGCCTCGTTTTTTCTCATTAGGCAAAAACCGCAATTCGTCCTGTATTGAAAACCTAAAGCATCTGAAGCTTTGCATGCTCCAAGCCGTTTGAAATAAGGTAGTGGTGTGGATTTTAACTACGCACCCCTCTATGCCAATATACCTGCTGGTACAATAAAAAAAAGCGAAATTGCCACTATTAGCATGTATAAAAAAAATTATCAAACAGCACATTATTTTTTGTAGGTTTGCGCTCCGTTTTAATAAAGGAGAGTTGTCCGAGTGGTTGAAGGAGCACGCCTGGAAAGTGTGTATATGGGAAACTGTATC
>JAFDXH010000177.1 GCA_018268075.1 Bacteroidota bacterium
ATTCAATATTTAAAAAACTTTGATGGTAATGGAGCTACGCAAATACAAAGCCGAGCCTATGGAATGATGGGGGACGCCAGTGCTGAATTAAATAAGAATGACGACGCTTTGGATTATTATAAGAAAGCAGCTAATGTAAATACCAAAGATGAATTTACTTCTTCTGAATACCTCTTCAGAGCAGGATTGTTTGCTCAGTCTTTAGGTAAAAAGAAAGATGCTCTTGAACTCTTTAAGAAAGTTAAAAATGATTACCCGCTTTCTGAAAAAGCTGCCAATATAGATCGCTACCTTGCCCGCCTTGGCGAAGTTTCTGAATAAGTGAGGTTTTAATTGATAGTATGTATGTCAAAGTCAAATGACGAGCTTTATAAAATAAACACAGGCATTCTTCCAAAGGATGCCTGTATCGTAATTGTACATACTATTTGGAATGCTGAGACTGTAAATAAATTGCTTGACTCGTGCATCAAAACCTTGAATCGCTATGAAATGAATAACATAAAGGTGCTGCAGGTACCGGGCGCTTTTGAAATTCCCTTCGCTATAAAACAATTCTGGGAAAATTACTCCAACAAATTTGAAAAGCCTCAGGCCTTTATTGCCTTGGGCTGTGTGCTTCGGGGCGATACCCCACATTTTGATTATGTATGTAAGGCTTTAACCGATGGGGTAGTGTTTCTTAATCTTCATCTTCCGGTGCCTACAATCTTTGGCGTTCTTACGGTAGATAATCAGCAGCAGGCTGATGACCGAACGGGTGGTAAAAGTGGTGATAAAGGCGAAGAGGCAGCACTATCCACTCTTAAAATGATAGAGTACAAGTATGGGATGAGGCAGTAACTATTTCAATTATCTTTTTTTTGATAAGGATATGAAAATTCATTTATTTATACCATGTTTTGTTGATCAACTTTACCCAGAAACTGCCTTTAATATGGTAAAGGTTTTAGAAAAATGTGGTTGTGAGGTAATATATCCTGAAAATCAAACATGCTGCGGCCAGCCGGCATTCAATGCAGGGTTTCAATCCGAATGTAAAAGTGTAGCATCAAAATTTATTAAAGATTTTGAGGATGCAGATTTTATAATTGCCCCATCTGCTTCCTGTATAGGATTTATAAAAAATTATTACCTGTCGCTGTTTGATAATAGTTCGCAGCATAATTTGGTAAAACACATTTCTCAAAATGCATTTGAACTCAGCGAGTTTATTGTAAAAATATTAAAGGTAGAAGATGTAGGCGCTTCATTAAATAGGATAGCCACCTATCATGATAGTTGCGCAGCTTTGCGTGAATGCAGCATAAAGGATGAACCTCGAAAACTATTAAAAAATGTAAGGGGGCTTGATCTGAAAGAAATGGCTCAAACAGAGACCTGCTGCGGCTTTGGCGGTACTTTTTCTGTAAAATTTTCAGCAATTTCTAATGCTATGGCAGAGCAAAAGATTCATCATGCCATAGAATCCGGTGCAGATACTATCATCTCAACAGATATGAGTTGCCTGATGCATTTGCAGGGTATTATTACTAAAAAGGATTTACCACTAAAAACCTTACACCTAGCTGATGTACTTGCATCAGGGTGGTAATGCGTAGATTAATTTTCAATATAAATTTTTGAACCCTGTTTCAAAAAGCCCCTTAGATGGTTTTTTGGGTTGCATGTATTTAAGCCCAAAAGCAGCAATACTTTTTGTTTTAATATAATCAATTGTTTCAGGGATAGAGTCAGTTACCAAATATAAACTTTCATCGTTTTTTGAAATAGTACCCGCCTGAAACATTATCTGATTGTGTTCAATTATTTTTTGATAAAAGTCTTTATCAAAAATGATGATGGGAAACCCGTCAATTTTTTTTGTTTGGACTAATGTAATCGCCTCATAAAATTCATCCAAAGTGCCAAAGCCGCCTGGCATTACGATAAAGGCGTAAGAATATTTTATGAGCATCATCTTTCTAACGAAAAAGTATTTAATATCTACCCATTTATCCAGATAAATATTATGATGTTGCTCGCGAGGCAAAATAATATTGCATCCTACACTTTTACCACCAACATCTTTGGCACCACGGTTTGCAGCTTCCATTATACCGGGGCCGCCACCGGTCATGATTGTAAACCCCAGTTCGGCAACCTGTGCAGCCAATTCTCTCGTTTGTTTATAAAATGGGTGATCTTCTTTAAACCTTGCTGAGCCAAAAATGGTGACGCATGGGCCTACAAAATGAAGTGCACGGAATCCTTTGATGAATTCAAAAAATACACTTACAGAATATTTAAAATCTTTCCATCGGCTTTGTGGGCCTTCAAGAAATTGTATCTCTTTTTTTAGCTTTGGATCCATAGTTATTTTATAAAAAAATATTATCAATTAATCTTACACCCCCAATCCATGCTGCGATTATTAATACGCCTTTTTTTTTATTTTTAAAAATAGGTGATATACTGAGATTGTATTTGTCAGCTAATTCTAAATATTCTACTTTAAATCCCTTTTCCGTTAATTTTTTTATTTGTTCCCTTTTTAAAGAGTGCCAATTGCCGGGGGATATATGTTGCTTAATATATTTAAGGCTTTTATACAATTCAGAAGCGGTCTTAATTTCCGTTTTATTCAAACGCCTGTTTCTACTACTTAAAGCAAGCCCGCTTTCCTCTCTTATAATTGGATAATCAATGACACATACATTCTTAAATTTTCTCTCAGCCATATTTTTTATTATCAGGTATTGCTGGTAATCTTTTTGACCTAAATATAAATTGCTTGGCATTACAATTTTTAATAAGCGATATACAACGGTGTAAACGCCAGCAAAATGTCCGGGACGAAAAGCGCCCTCTAATACATTTTCAAGTTGCCCTATTGGGGCAGGCTTCTGGTGTATATTTTTGTTGGGATATATATCATTTATACCTGGGAGAAATAAAACCTGGCAGCCACTTTCTTCCAACATAAGAATGTCTGCCTCGGTAGTAATAGGATATTTTTCATAATCCCGGGTATCATTAAATTGTAGCGGGTTTACAAATATGCTGCAAACTGTTATTTGATTTTTGCTGATGCTTTCCTTTATAAGGCTTATGTGCCCTCTATGTAAGGCACCCATGGTGGGTACAAAGCCAATAGAAAACCCTTGTTTTTGCCTTTCTTTTAAAAACCCACTTAAATCATCCGCATGTTTAAATATGTTCATGTATAAACTAAGTCTATCCTTGTTCTACGGCTAAGAGTACTGAATAAACGAAAAAAATGGTACCTTCGCCGCCTGTCAGAAAAAATTATTAAGATCAAACAATTTGTAAATGTCGTCAAAAAAAAGAATTTTATTTATTGCAAGTGAAATGTCGCCTTATTTAGAGATGACTGAATTTGCAGAAATGGTAAATAAGCTGGCGGTAAAATCAAATGAATCAGGAATGGAAGTTCGGTGTATCATGCCACGGTTTGGTATGATTAACGAACGCAGGCATCGGCTGCATGAGGTGGTTCGTTTATCCGGTATCAATGTATCTATCGCGGGGGACGATTATCCATTAATGATTAAAGTGGCTTCTCTGCCAAGTGCACGGTTACAGGTGTATTTTTTAGATAATGAAGAGCTATTTAAACGTAAATCCCTTTTTCATGATGAAAATGAAAAGTGGTTTGCAGATAATGCCTTAAGAACTGTATTGTTTTGTAAGGGTGCCTTGGAAACAGTTAAGAAATTTGGATGGCCTCCAGACATTATTCATTGCAGCGGTTGGATGACAGGCCTCATACCTATGTTTATAAAGACTGCTTATAAAAAAGAACCAGTTTTTAGTAATTGTAAAGTAGTTTTTACAATAGGGCAAAATACGTTTAAAGAGAAGCTTGGTGCAGACTTTAAAACACTTGCTTTGATTAATAATAATGTAAAAGAAAAAGATCTCGAATATTTTAAAGAAGGAAATAATCTGGCAATGTTCAGAGGTGGTGCCCACTATGCAGATGCGGTAACCTTTGGAGCAGATAAAATTGATAAAAAATTATTGGATGAATTTGGAAAAGTGAAAGGCAAAAAAATTATCAGATACAATGAAGAGTCAGATTTAACAGACTATTTACAATTGTATAACGACCTTGCCGCCAAATAAAATATCTCTTATTTTTTATCATCAATTTTTTTTGTAAGTGTTTAAAAACCAAATAAAAACTGCGGTAGCTGGAATAGTAATTTTATTAATTTTTGTCTGGGGTTGTACAAAAATTGATTCTACCAAGTTAGGGCAGGGGCTAATTCCTACAGTAGATAATATTCACACCTTTGATACCACATTGTATGTTATTGCCAAGAATTACGACAATCCTTCAGATTGTGATTCGGTAAATACCACAGATTTACATGCGCTGGGGATTATTTCAAATGATCCGCTTTTTGGAACCAGTACCGCCAATCTTTATTTAGAAGTAAAGCCAGTTATTTTTCCATTTACCTTACCAGATCATGATACGGATAGCCTTTTTCTTGATTCAGCAGTTTTGGTATTGAGCTATACCGGTAGCTATGGTGATACTAATGCAATACAAAAAGTAAAAGCCTACGAGTTAACCAACCAATTTAATAAAGATTCAGCCTACTATACCTGTAATGTACTGGGTTATGCTAATTTAAAATTATTAGGTGAACAAACTTTTGCTCCCAAAGATTTAAAGGACTCTGTGCATGCTTTTCGTGAAAATTCGATCAATCAATTAAGAATTCCGATTAGTAAGGCATTGATTCAGGATTGGATTAATACTGCATCTACTACTTTTCAATCGGACTCTCTTTTCGTAAATAAATTTAAAGGGTTTGCTATCATCCCCGACCAGGCTACTGGAGGGCAGGCATTTAATTATTTCTCTTTGACCAGTGCCGACACAAGGTTGTCTATGTATATCCGTTCTTCTAAAGGCACTGTTAAGGATACTTCAGTGGTAGATCTTAATTTTACTGTTTATTCTAGTGAAGCTAACTCTATTGTACGATCAAGAGGATCTTCAGAGATTACCAATCATCTTTCGCATCCAATAAATGGTGATAGCCTTCTATATATTCAAACCTCTCCGGGGTCGTATGCAGAGGTAAGCATACCCGGTTTAAGCGGCTTGTCTAACAGGGTAATCAATCGTGCTGAACTAATCGTGGATCAACAATACTCAGCCACCACTTTTGATGATTATTTTACTCCACCGCAGATGCTATATCTCGACACAAAAGATACCAGCACCACCGGGAAATATATTCCTGTTCCATGCGATTTTAATTCAAATGAGCTTACAACTGGATTTTCCTACCTTGGGGGGCAAGCAGTAGATGTGAATGATGGCGCTGGCCACACGGTAAAAAGATATACTTTTAATTTATCAAGGTATGTCCAAAATCTGGTGACACGAAATTCCTTTAATGCTGTTTTCAGATTACGAGCGCCCTACTATATTGTAAATCCTACACCTTTTGTTGATAAGTGTTCACAGATAATCCCCATGTTTTCGCACCTGATGAACAATATTGCAGTAGGTAGAGTAAAACTCAATGGAAGTAATAACACACCAACGCGAATTCGCCTTCGTATTATTTACTCAGTTTTGTAGATAGATTGTAAAAGTCAAAATAAAAGGTGGTTTTGATTTATCCTTTTAATATGTGATTTTGAACTATCAATTTGAAACTATAATTTCGCACCACAAAAATATATTATGCCTTATTTATTTACATCAGAATCGGTGAGTGAAGGTCACCCGGATAAAGTAGCAGATCAAATCAGTGATGCACTTATTGATAATTTTTTAGCATTTGATCCACAAAGTAAAGTGGCCTGCGAAACATTAGTAACTACAGGACAGGTAGTGCTAGCAGGTGAGGTAAAATCAAAAGCATACCTGGATGTGCAGGAAATCGCTAGAGGGGTAATCAGGAAAATTGGATACACCAAAAGTGAATATATGTTTGAGGCTAATTCATGTGGTATATTTTCTGCGATTCATGAACAATCATCTGACATCAATCAGGGAGTAGATAAAAAGAAAAAAGAAGAACAGGGTGCAGGAGATCAGGGCATGATGTTTGGCTATGCTACAAATGAAACTGAAAATTATATGCCGCTGTCGCTTGATATTGCGCACAACCTTTTGATTGAACTAGCTGCACTAAGAAGAGAAAATAAAGAAATGAAATATTTGCGCCCTGATGCTAAAAGCCAGGTAACGCTGGAATATAGTGATGATAATAAACCATTGAGAATAGATGCAATCGTAATTTCTACTCAACACGACGACTTTGATAAGGAAGAAAAGATGTTGAAGAAAATTTCAGACGATGTAAAGAAGATATTAATTCCGCGCATGAAGAAAAAGTATCCGAAATATGCGCACTTTTTTAATGATAAAATAAAGTACCACATTAATCCCACGGGGAAATTTGTAATCGGTGGTCCGCA
>JAFDXH010000178.1 GCA_018268075.1 Bacteroidota bacterium
ACGCAGTTCAGGTTGGGTAATTATCCCGACTTTTTTCCCGGCGTACAATTTCCAAAAGATTCAGCTTCGCTTGAACAGTTTTACAGGCAGATGACACCCAACACCGGCGATTTTGATGCGGGCGTTATTTCCGATGCGCTTTCCGCATTGTTTAATAAAATTGGTGGAGGCATTTTGGTTACCCACTCGCAGGGAGGCGGTCCCGGTTGGTTTACTGCCATTAAAAACGCTAACGTAAAAGCAGTGGTTGCTTATGAACCTTATAGCAGCTTTGTATTTCCCGAAGAAGAAATTCCGCAACCGATAAAATCAAATGGACTTTTCGGAGAACTGAAAGGCGTTGGCATACCGATGGCTGATTTTCAAAAGCTGACAAAAATTCCTATCGTCATTTATTACGGTGATAACATAGCTAAAGAACCCACAACAATATGGAATGAAGACCATTGGCGTTCCGGGCTTGAAATGGCGAGGATTTGGGCTGCTACTATCAACAAACACGGCGGTGATGCAACTGTTGTACACCTGCCGGAGATAGGAATAAAAGGCAATACACATTTTCCATTTTCTGATTTGAATAATAATGAGGTAGCAGATGTATTGAGCAAATGGCTAAAGGAAAAGGGATTGGATAAATAATAGCATTTTTGTCGGGATATTTGTAAGTCAAAGTGCAATCTCTTTCCGATTTTTGTATCTTTACGCAAGGCATTTAACAATAAAAAAAGATTATGGAAAGCATAACGATATATCCCAAAAACGAAAAGCAAAAGTCTTTGCTGAAATCTTTATTAGAGGAGATGAAAATACGCTTTAAAATCAGCAAAGCAGATGATACGCTAATGACGGAAGAAGAGTTTTATGCCAAAATAGACAGCGCTAAACAGCAGGCAAAAGAAGGGAAAGGAACACGTGTCGGAACTAAGGAAGATCTTCACACTTATTTAAATTCGTTATGAAATATGCAATCGTCTTCTTGCCTGAAGCTGAAAAAGACATAAAGCGAATAAAGAAAAGTGGAAATAAGGCATTGTTGAGAAAATTGGGTTCCTTACTTGAAGAAATATCTGAACATCCCACATTTGGAACAGGCAAACCTGAACAGTTGAAACATTACACCGAGCCAACGTGGTCTCGACGAATTTCGGGAGAGCATCGCCTGGTATATGAAATACAGGAGGAAATGATAACAGTTTTGGTGCTTTCGGCTTATGGACATTATAGTGATAAGTAAATTTAAGAATCAACTTTTCTACCCAAAAAAATCAAAGAATCCGTATAACCAAACGAATCTAAAATAGAAAAGCATTTTAATTTTGACATCACCTCATCTTCCTACCTTAATAATGTTGGAAATATCCTGAACGGATACTTAGTTATTCAGTTGTTTTAAGCAGTGGCCATCTTTCCTTTCAATAGCTTTCCAAATTGTAACAAAACGATACGATTTGATACGGTAAAATACATTTTTGGTACGATTGTATTTATTCCCGAAGCTTCCAATCAGCAATATTGGTAGGAATATCAGCAACCTGTATAACAATTGTTTTCTATCGTATTCGGAAATTTGCATTAGAAGAAATGATATAGATGACAGGACTCAAAACACATTCATCGCAAAAATAAACTTTGGTATATGAAAAAAATAACAACAGCTATAGCATTGGCTTTGTCAATAGCAGCTACAGATACTGTAAGCGCACAAGCCAGTCAGCAAAAGGCAGTTTCAAAAGCAACACAAAATCCATGGACGCTGGTTTATGAAGGCGCTATCACCAAAAATGAAAAAGGGAAAGTGAACATTCATCCGGTTACTTACAAACTCAATGGCATTACCATAGCTGCCAATGTTTATACACCCGCAGGTTATGACCCTTCAAAAAAATATCCCGCAATAACAGTGGCACACCCCAACGGTGGTATCAAAGAACAAACCGCCGGACTGTATGCGCAGCGCCTGGCGGAAGCAGGTTTTATCACTATAACCGCTGATGCTTCATACCAGGGAGCAAGTGGCGGAGAGCCGCGTCATACAGATAAACCGCAATACCGGACAGAAGACATTTCCGGTATGGCCGACTATATCACGCACTATCCGGGAGTTGATGCAAACCGCGTAGGCGCTTTCGGTATTTGTGGTGGCGGTGGTTATACTTTAAAAGCTGCCCAATCGGATAAAAGATTTAAAGCAGTTGCGACCCTAAGCATGTTTAATTCAGGTGAGGTAAGACGCAATGGCTTTCAAAATTCTCAATTAAATACTATTCAGGAACGCCTGCAAAAAGCCTCAGAAGCACGGGCGCAGGAAGCTGCCGGCGGTAAAATCATTTATTCAGGAGTTGCAAGTATAACCGATGAAGAAATCGCCAAAACCCCAACCGATTTGTACCGTGAAGGATATGAATATTATTACAGAACCCACGCACATCCCAATTCAACCTTTCTATATACCACAAGTAGTTTGATGGATTTAATGACCTGGGATGCAAGAGACCAAATTGAATTAATCAACCAGCCATTGCTGATGATGGCCGGAAGCAAAGCTGATACAAAATATATGACAGATGAAGCTTTCGCCAAAGCAACCGGTACAAAAAACAAGGAATTGTTTCTGATAGATGGCGCTACACATATTCAAACTTACTGGAAGCCGGAATATGTATCGCAGGCGGTAAATAAGCTGATAAGTTTTTATCAAACGAACCTTTAAAAATTAGAATGATGAAATTGAAAGTAAAATATATCCTGCCGCTAATAACTGTATTATTCATTGCCTGCAATAATAACCAGAAAATGGAAGGAACAATGCAACAAACTGAACCTGTTTTTCCGAAAGGTGAAAAGATTACCAATGATAATTTTACAGGTACAGCATGGCTCAATTATTTGGTGAAGACCGATAGCGTTCACAATGTAAATATAGGTTCAGTAACCTTTGAGCCAGGAGCAAGAACAAACTGGCATTACCACAAAGGCGGTCAGATACTTTTGGTAACAGAGGGAACGGGTTTGTATCAGGAAAAAGGCAAACCGGTTGAAATTATAAAAAAAGGCGATGTAGTGAAATGTCCGCCAAATGTTGAACATTGGCACGGAGCTACGCCGACTGAATCTATGACGCATATTGCCATCGGAACAAACACTAACATCGGTGGTGCAGTATGGTTAGAAGCCGTTACGGACGAACAATACACTAAATAAAAATACAAAAATGAAAAAATCAATTCTCGCACTATGTATTCTGTTTATGAGCGCACAATTCTCTTACGCACAAGAGCGGCCGCCAACAGAAACTATTAAAACTTCCAACAACAACACACTTGAACAACAGGAGATTATCAACCTTTCAAAAAAGAAATGGGAATGGATGGCTGATAAAAATGTGGATTCTTTAAATGTGCTGTTTGATGACAAATGTATGTTTACCCACATGGGAGGAACCTGGGGAAAACAACCGGAACTTGAAACAATTAAAAGTGGTGGTATATGGTATAAGAAAGCGGTAGTGTATTCGGTTCAGGTAAATATGTTTGGCAACACAGCCGTTTTGTTAAATGACATTGACCTGGTGGCAATGGTTGGCGGACGGGAAGTTACCAGCGCTTTTATGGTAACCGAAGTTTACATTAAAGAAAAAGGAAAATGGAAGATGGGACAACTTACTTTTTCACATTTGCTCAGGCCGGTTAAGATAAAGAGCGATAATTAAGGGCCAATAAGTTTTAGAAAATCTTATAGGTCTGTTTGCCACCAATAACAATAATTAAAACTAAAAAAATATGAATCGTCGTAAGCTTTTTAAAACAGGATTGGCCTTAGCCGGAGGCACGATGTTAGCTTCTGTTGCACCTGCACAAAAACAAAATTCGCAAAATTTTACATCAGACATTGTACGCGGACGGCGCAAACTGGGCGGCACACTGGAAGTATCGAGCATCGGGCTTGGTGTGCAGAATATGCCGCGGACCTATCAAACCACCGTACCCACCCGTTCTGAAATGATTGACATCATTCACAAAGCTTTTGACAACGGTGTTACCTTATTTGACACAGCAGAAGCTTATGGGCCATTTGAGAGTGAAAGAATTTTAGGCGAAGCAGTGCAATCGTTTAGAAACAAGATAGTCATTGAAACAAAATATGGCTGGAACATAGACCAAAAAACAGGCAGGAGTCTTGGCGGATTAAATAGTAACCCTGACCATATCAAGCTGGTAGTCGAAGGAATGTTGAAACGCCTGCGCACCGACCGTATTGATTTATTGTATCAACACCGCGTAGATCCAACCGTTCCGATTGAAGATGTGGTGGGAGCAATAAAAGATTTGATTAAAGAAGGGAAAGTGTTGCACTACGGGCTTTCAGAGCCGGGGCCACAAACCGTAAGGCGGGCGCATGCCATTCATCCGGTTACCGCCATTCAAAACGAATATTCACTTTTATGGCGTGGGCCGGAAGAAGTAATCATTCCTTTGTGCGAAGAACTCGGCATCGGATTCGTTTGCTGGAGCCCGCTCGGTGTGGGTTTTACAACAGGCGCTATTGATGCACAAACACGTTTTGCCCAGGGCGATATTCGTGGAGGAGAAACAAGGTTTTCACCTGAAAATTTACCCAACAACCTGGCGCTGGTGGAACTATTAAAAAAATGGGGCGAAAAGAAAAATGCAGCGCCGGGACAGATTTCTCTGGCATGGTTGCTTCATCAAAAGCCATGGATTGTACCTATACCCGGTACTACCATCATGGCGCACATGCTGGAAAATAGTGGCGCTGATCAGGTAAAGTTTACTGCTGATGAACTAAAGCAATTCAATACAGAATTATCAGCAATTGAAATCAAAGGAGAGCGGCTGCCAAAGTTTGTGCTTGGTTTGTCTAATGTGGAAGCGCCGGCAAAGAAATAAAAAAAAGTTTGAGATGGAAACCCACCTATTGACAACGGTCCATCGCATTGCCCTAAACCTTAACCATTACTTTGTGTGATCCATTAAGTTTTTTGTTGAACTTCTCTTTAATATAATTCATCTGACAATCATTGTTGCTGAGGCGCCAGTTCATTTTCAATTTGCTGACTCGATGGTTCGTTTTTATTTTCTTTACGATGAAATAGCCGATCACTCTCTGTCCCAAAATTCCCGGTGAAATTAGGTCTTAAAAAACGGGCATTAAAAACAAAATGAAGCCTCCTTTTCATCTAAAAATATTTTTTATTATGGCAAAGGCCAAATGGCTTTATAGTAATTCATCTATTCTTACAAACTGATAGCCGCGCCCTTTTAATTCCTTTATTAATTGCGGCAAACGATAATATAGTTTATCATTCTCTGCCCGCCGCATGTCTGTACCAAGGTGTATGAGTAAAATAAATCCATTCAACCCATACGTTGAATTTAATTCGTATTTTATAATCGAATTCATGAGTGTATCAGCACTCAAATATTTTTTTCCCATTTCAGGATAAGTATAATCTGCATTGCTTCTGGTACCCGGCGAAAAATTCACTAATTGTAATTTCTCTTCCTGTGTCCACTGTGCTATTGAGTCATTGTACCATTCGTACGGCGGCAAAAAATAATGAGCCTGCTTTTTGCTGATTCCCCATCGTTTTAATTCTTTATAACTGCTAAGCAAATCTGTAGTAAATTCTTTGTGTGTTACCAATAGACTATCTCTTTTGCTCCAGTCGCAATACAATAAATGTTTATCCGAATGAGAACCGAGGTAATTGCCGCCTGCCTTTAATTTTTTAATAATCCCTTTGAATTTTTTATTGCGATAAAAATTTCCCGTAAAGAAGAATGATCCATGGATGCCTTCATCTTTCAAAACCTTTGCAAAGAAATTTCCGCCATCGGCAAATTCATCGCCTGTAGAAACCAAAGCTATTTTTTTCAACGTGGTATCTCCACGTATAATGCCTCCGTGAGAAATAATTTCATTTTTTTTAATGGAAATATTTCTGGCCTCATTTTCTTTGGCAGCCAATAAATAAACCAAAGAAGCCGTTCCGTCCATTGTAGGTTCATTTGTACTGTAATCTCCAAAATCATCATGATAAACAGCCAGGTCACTTTGAAATTGCGAGTATGCATCATCGTTATGTAGTTTAATTCCGATGAGGTTCTTAAAAATATGAGTATAAACCGGGCCATCTACCAATCCGCCATAAATTGGATAATGGCCAATATACGTGAATGCAGAATGAGGATCTACAGGTGTATCGCCCCATGAAGGCAGCCCATACACCATGCTCGTTCCCCACGGGTTGCAGCCAAACAACCAATCAACATTTGCCTGCCCCAATTCATCAAATGTTCTATCTCCGGAAAGCTGCGCATACCATAAACACTGGATTGCAAAAGAAGTAGTAAGATTGTTGCTACACCAGATAAACGGTACGCCACGATAAAAAGCATTTTGGTTTGCACGCGCCCATACATCCTTTATTCCCTGCCTGTAATAACTGATGAGTGAATCTCTTTTGCTGCCTTTCAGTTGTTTAGCCAATTCATAATGGCCGAGATTGATAAAGGGGTAATATTGATAATGGCTGGCAGTATCGCGATAAAACCACGGTGTAATTTTTTCTTCCTGCGCATATTTGTAGGAAGAATCCAGCAAGTTGTTGAATTTTCTATTTTTAAAATATTGCTGCGAAGAAGAAAGGGAGGCAAAGCCCAGCTCCATATCATCTGTCCAGTTGTCTTCGGCATAAATGTAGGGCGATACTACCGAAACCGTTTGCGTTACTCCCGGTTTTATCAATGCATAATCCATTGCTGTGTAAGCATGGCTGATAAGTTGGTGGGCATAAGATGGGTTGGCCTTGTCAAACAAAACAGCGCCAAGCGAAAATGCGGAAGCAAATTTTGCTGCAGTAGAGCTGGTGCCCGTAGTATGATTCATAAATTTCCCTTGCTGCTGCGGAAGCCCGTTAATAAAATATACCGGCCGCTCAAAACCTTTTCCATAAAAATTATCTTCTCCCGGTATGCGCATTCCATGATGGTCGCGGTCGTCAGCTATTTGGTTAAACATCCACTCTGGCTTGGGGTGCATTTTCAATAACCAGTCTAATCCCCATTTAGCTTCATCCAATACATCTGGTATTCCATTTTGCCCGTCCAGCCCATTTGCTTCCTTTTTATCAGTAAATACATTTGGAAAATCGCGGTAAGCCGCAAGCAAATGATAAGTAGCATTTGAAGATGTGGTGGAATATTGCAAATAATCGGAAGCATCGTGCCAGCCACCCACTACATTGATGTGAGTGCTGTCTGGCATAGGGCCATACATTGTATAGCCATCATGCGTATGGCATGAGTCTTTCAAAAAAGGATTGAAACCCGTACGCTGTTGGCGCAGATAGAAAAGGCAAAAATCTGCAGCTCCCTTATACACATCCTCATTGATTTTAAATGAAGGCGAAACCGCACTTCCGGCTTTTAAATAATAAACGCCAGGCGTTTTAATAGCGGAAAAATTAAGGCGAAAAGTGTTTGCAAAAGGTCCGTAAGCGCCAAAAGGTTTGCCGGCAGTATTTGTAAAAACCATTTTTCCTGATGCAGAATCAATCAATTCAAAATTACGGATGGATATATCTTCTTTGCTGCACCATACTGCTACTTTAATACCCTGAGGTGTATATCCTAATTGATTAATTCGTATCCATTGATTGGGGTTTTCCTTTTTAGTAAATGAAAAAATAAATCCAACGGATGAAACAAGTAAAATAATTTTTATCAAGTTGCCCTTAAAAATTGACAGGGTATTCCTTTTGTACTTTCTCATTTTTGCGAAACGTTTCTTGTAATTTATAAAATAAAATCTAGTATTAATTGTTTGTCTTCCGAGAATGTTATTGCCATCTCGCCAACAGATACTTGCACATTACAGTAAACGAACCCACCCGTCCGGTGGGTAGGCTTTTTTTAAAGATTTTTCTTTTTTTATAAAGCACATTTCACTTCGGCATAGTTCTATAAAACTGTGATAGGATATTTATTCATAATTGTCTGGATGATTGTTGGTGGAAACAACAGCAAGAAGTAGAAAGGACTGCTACCGATACACAGAAAGCCCAAACACCTATCAGAACGACACAGCAGTTTTAATCAAGCGTCTGCACGCCTCCTCCATTCACAAACAATATCTGGCCACTCACCCAAGCGGATATAGGCGCTGCAAAATAAAGTACCGCTCCTGCAATATCATCAGGTTGGCCAAGACGGGCCAAGGGCGTATGAACCAACATTCTTTTTTCTATTTCAGGCGTCAGAACGGTTTGTAATGCTTGTGTACGTATAGCGCCGGGGCCAATCGCATTGATTCGGATATCCGGGCCATAATCAAAAGCAAGATTCTTCGTCATGTGATTGATCGCTGCTTTAGATGATGCATAGGCGCTGATAGCCGGACTGGTATTGATGCTCGCCATCGAAGACATATTAATGATACTTCCGTAGCCGGATTTTTTCATGTGGGGCGCTACCAACTGGCACAATCTCCACATACTAAACACATTCATTTCAAATATTTTTTCAAATTGAGCTACTTCAATTTGAAAAGGGCTTTCTCTTCCTGCCGCACCTCCGCCTACATTATTTACCAAAATGTTGATCTGCCTGTATGTTTTAATTGTCTCATCCACGAGACGTACCAGCGCTTCGTCTTTGGTTACATCGCAGTCTATTGCAGTGGCTTTGCCACCATCCTTTATGATTTCCTGCACCACCTCATCGGCAGCTTCCTTTTTATAATCCGACACTACTACATTGGCGCCAAATGCTGCCAACATTTTGCAACTGGCTTTGCCTATTCCATTACCGCCGCCTGTTACTATCGCGGTTTTTCCTGTTAAATCAAACAATGCTGAAGTATTCATAATGATATTTTTTTATTTTATTTTTTGCTCATTAAATAATTGGCCAAAGCGGAATATGCAGGCAACGACCACGGATCATTGTTACTGTTATCTGCAACAGGCTGCGAAGCCAGCCTAACGATAACCATCTCTGCTACAGGATCTATATAAATCGTTTGGCCATATACACCGCGCGCAGTAAAAGCGCCGTGTTTGTTTTCAGTAATCCACCACATATCCCTGTACGACCATCCTTTCAACAGCGGATGCCCTGATTTTGCAAAGGCTTCTTTACTACCCCCTTTTTCTATATCAGCTATTGCCGCCGCCGGAATGATTTGGCGGCCATTCCATTTTCCCTTGTTTAAAATAAGTTCGCCAAAGCGGGCAAGGTCGCGCAGGCCCGCATTAAAACCTCCTCCGGCAAATGCAGTGCCGAGGGCATCCACCTGGTAGTAAGCAGACTGTTCCATCCCGATCTTGCTCCATATTTTTTCAGATAATAATGTGGGTACCGATTTGCCGGTAGCTTTAGAGATAATCCAGCCCAACGCATCTGCATTTACGGTTTTGTACCCGAAAGATCTTCCATGTTCTCCGTCTCTTTTTACGGTTTCCAAATAGGCATAATAACCAACGGGGCCTTTATAATCTTTCGGTTTGGGCAAAGGGTTTCCGGCAGCAGAGAAGGCCCATATTTCCGATTGGGGATTTGCATATTCTTCACTGTATTGTAAGGCGGTTGTCATATCCATTACCTGGCGCACGGTTGCATCGCCAAAGGCAGAGTTTTTAAGTTCAGGTACATAAAAAGATACCAATTTATTTTCGTCAAGTACCCCTTCAGCAACAAGGATAGCGGCGAGTGTTCCTGTAAAGGATTTAGTAAGCGACATCACTGCGTGTACTTTATCTTCATTCAATGCACCAAAATAGCGTTCATACACCACCTGGCCTTTGTGAAGGATAATGATGCCATCGGTATAATTTTCCCAAAGAGATGCTTCCCACGTCATCCTGTTCTTTTGCCCCCAGGGCAAAAATTGCAGCGTATCTATATTCGGGTCTAACTGATAAGGCAGCGGCGATGGCGCTTTCAGGCCTCTTGAAACCTCAACGGTGGGCATCAGTTGCCGCATGTTTGCAACGCTCCATCGCAAGGCAGGAAAATTAAAAAAAGAACCATCCTCTGCATTCACTATTTTATCTTTCGGTGGCGGAAATCCCTGCATCCAGCCCATTTTTACCGGGTCGCTGTCTTTCGCTGAAAGAAAACTTTTGTTAGATTGGGCAAATAAAGTAACGGACACAAAAGAAATAACAGACAATACCATCAACTTTTTTAAGGGTGATGGAAGAAGAAAAAACTGTCTCATAATTTTTTAATTTTTTGATAGAACCAATTTCAATTTTCAACAATGCCAAATCATTAAGATAGAAGAATGACGCATTCCTGAACCTTGACTTTTTCATCAAACACCAAAGGTCAGTAAACAAA
>JAFDXH010000179.1 GCA_018268075.1 Bacteroidota bacterium
AATCAATCTTAGAATATGTGCATTTATACATGTAAATGGCCAGAACAAAAAATTTCCAATCAGAAGAAATTTTAATTGTCTCATCATACAGTCCAACAAGATTAAATAATTCTCTTTTTATAAGAGTTGCCTGGTGCGGTAATGAAGCATTGACAAAATACTTAAGTGTCAGTTTGGAAGGAAAATCTCCTTTCCATACTTTATCGCCTTCACACCACAAAACGTCACAATAGACAAGGTCAGTATCAATTTTATTTGAAAATAAATTGCTTAACACACTTTCTCTAATAAAAAAATCCCCTGAATTGAGAAATAAAAGATACTTACCCTTTGACTGTTTTATCCCTTTATTCATTGCATTATAAATGCCCTTATCTTTTTCGCTTACCCAATATGCCAGCTTGTTGGAATGTTGCGCTATGTATTCTTTACTTCCATCTGTACTTCCGCCATCAATAATTATGTATTCATAGTCGGTAAATGTTTGCTCCAATACACTCTGCATGGTTTTTTGCAAACCGAGCAGGTTATTGAGATTGACGGTGATGATGGAAAGTTTAGGCATTAGATAACAAAAACATTTTATGCTAATGATTGATAAATTTCACAATATTTTTGAGCGATTAATTCTTCATTAAAATGCTGCTCAGCATATTTTCTAAGTGTTTCAGGGTAAAATTTATCTTGATTTTGAAAAAACAAACTAATGGCATTACCTAATGCTATTGAATTTATTTCCTCAGCTAAAATTCCTGTTTCAAAATTCTTTACATGCTCTAGCATACCGCCAACTTTAAAAGATATAACTGGTGTACCAGACGCCATTGCTTCGATCATCACGTTAGGTAGATTATCTTCCCGGCTTGGTATTAATACAGCATTAGCTAATGAATAATATTCTGAAAGCAAGTGATTGTCTTCTATCCGTCCTGTGTAAATTATCCTTTCATTTTGTGAATCAATATCTTCCTTCCAACCAATAAGGATAATTTTTACATCTTTAATATCCTTTACTGCTTCTATCAAAAGATCAAAACCTTTACGGTAATTAAAAGTGGAATCAGCTACCCCAAGCAGCACTTTTGCATTAATATCTATACCATATTTTTTTCTTAATAAAGTTTTATTACCAGGCTTAAACTCATTAAAATTTATTGGATAAGGAATAACTGAAATATTATTTTTTGTAAACACTTTACTTTTCCTTGCTTCAGTTGCAAGCCAATGTGAAGGGGTAATCACAGACAAAGTACTTTTGCAATGCTTTATTATCCTCGCTTTAAATTTGTTTACCTGCCAATCAAGTTTACCGGCTGTATCTAAATTCCTATCCCTATCAGCCTGATAATGGAAAAGCCCTGAGAAAGGGTTCATGTCGTGAAGAGTCCAGACCACAGGTTTGCGATTTGCTTGCAAAAAAAAAGCGAAATCAAAGTACTGAGCTACCCAATGCAAATGCACAATATCAGCATCAGCTATAGCATTAATACTTTTAAAATTTAATGTGGAATCTGAAACTGGAATAGTGGCTATTTCACAATTAAGATTTCGTAACTTATTAAACTGATTTATTATTTTTCTCCTTCTACCTAAATCAATATTAAAGTGGTGTTTCAAATGCCATGCTAATTTATGTTGAAAGGCATTTTGATTTTTAATTTGGCCAGAAAGATTATTTTTAATTTCATCGATTGAAATAAAAACAGAATCAATATTAATCTTCAATAAAGCCTCATGAATACGCCAGGCTGCTCTGCCTGCACCACCATTTTTATAAGATGTAATGTGAATGATTCTCATTTAACTTTTTTCATTTGTACGAAATCCAAAAATATTCAATTGATTATCCATATTTGCGTATTGAGAAAGCGCAATAAAAGGATTTGGAGAAGTTAATCCCGGAGCAGTAATATGTACTCTAAAGCCAGCATCTTTAAGGGTTTCTATAATATCACCTAAATGTTGTTTTTCATTTATAAAGGAATGATATTCTACAAAAATTCTCTCTACATTTTTCAACATATCCGCACTATCTTTTAGGACTACAAGTTCAGCGCCCTCTATATCAATTTTAAGAAAATCAACATGTTGAGTCAAATAATTCCTTAATCTATCCGTCTTAACTCTTATTATATTTTCCCTTTCATTCTCAAATGCCTTTCTACCACCATCTGCGCCCTCATGCAAAAACAATAACTCAGTTTCTTCATTCCAGCAGGCCCTTTCAATTAACTGAACATCTTTAAATCCAAAAGCATCCATATTTTGTTTGAGCACTTTAAATATTTCAAAATCAGGTTCAAATGCGACTATCTGTGAGTCAGGATGTAATTGCTTAAAATAAATAACACTTAATCCAATATTTGCACCGCAATCAATAATAAATGGTTTTTCCTGTTTGCTATGAAATTTATAAATTTCTAAATCGAATATTTCCTTTTTCATAAAAAGAAAAGAAGCGATATCTACAATCTTTAACTTTGTGTATAAAAAGCTAACCTCTGTTTCTTTAAATCTGGGCCACGTAGATAGCCTTCTTTGTTCAATTACTAAATCTCTAGACTCTTTGTAGGCCAACCGCTTTATTTTAATTCTTAAATATATTGGAATATAGCTTTTCAATTGCTTTATTATTGGATATTTAAAAAAATTAATCATTATTTTTCAAATTCAAAACATAATTAAATGCTTTCATATATCCTTCCACAACAATTCGAATGTTTATCTTTTCTTTGATAATTTTCACTGAATTTTCTCCCATTTTTTTTGTCAATTCAGGATTATTAAATAAATACCTTATTTTCTCTTCAAGTTCTTCCTGGCTTTCACTTTTAAAGAAAAGGCCATTATAACCTTCTTTAACCAACTGTTTCTCTGTTCCATCGCACTCGGAGCAAATTACCGGAAGCCCAAATATCATAGCATCATTAATCGACAATCCGCCCATACCAGCCAAAACATAAAGTGATGCAGACATTATTAGCTTGCCAAAGAATTCCTCATCATAAACTCCCCCCATAAATCTAATAGATTCAAATACATTTAAATCTTTTGCTTGTTTAATCAATTTTCCCATTTCAGGTCCATCACCAACTATAATTAATTCCATTTGTGGGAATTCACTTTTCAAGTTGGCAATTGCAGAAACAAGCATATCAACTCTCTTCCATTTAACTAACCGGCTTAAATGTATTATTCTAAACTTATTCTCAGGAAAGATGTTAGGCTCCTTTTCTATTTTTGCTTTAATAGAAAAAAAAAAATCAGTGTCAGGCGAGTTATACGTTATAAATATTTTATTCCTGGGTACGCCATAACTTCCATAAATTTTAAAAGCTTCTTCTACATAATTTACATGAGCATCAGGAAAATTAAAAATAGCCTTTTGCAAATTTAATCCAGTTGCTCTTTGTTCAAAAGCCTTCCTATCAAGAAAAAGGTTTTTATACAAAATATCCAGTTTCATTAATTTAAAAAATTGCCTACCAATTGTTGGTATGGAATTCAAAGGTGGCCTTGGAAGTTTTTTAATTTCATTTTTTATTTCAGAAGCCCTTTTATAATAACTTTCCACTCTAAAAGGAATTGACTTCATTATGATTTTAATATTTTGCGTGGAAATTATTTGCTTCAATGTACGATCAAAATAAAGATGTTTAATATGAGATTCTCCTATTAAAATTATATCCGGCTTTATATCTATAAGTACATTTTCTAATCCGTAATAATATAAATTTGACGTTTCAATATCTACTTTCTCTTCCAATTCGATAAGCCGGAAATTAGCCCCCTCAACTGTTTCAAAAACCCCCTCTCCCATTGCTCGACTTTTCGACTTAGGATGTACATATGAAATATCCACCCCAGGTTGATTATTAATTTGATTAACAATCAATTTAAAATAATGTGTAATTCCATTCAATACAATTAACACCTTCATTTCTAATTTTACAAAATTAATTTTTA
Source organism: Bacteroidota bacterium (assembly GCA_018268075.1). Lineage (GTDB taxonomy): Bacteria > Bacteroidota > Bacteroidia > Chitinophagales > Chitinophagaceae > Ginsengibacter. The sequence continues at coordinate 3,967 of JAFDXH010000179.1, forward strand.
AAAAAAAATAATTGTCTCAAAAAATTCTCGATCATTATGATTTTTATTCAGTTGTTCTTCTGATGCATTACCTTTTAATCCATCAGCATAAATGAATAATTCCGATTGATCAGCCAACTCATTTTTAGCTAAAGCATCAAGAGTCTGTCTGGTATGCCATGGGCGGTTTTAGACGAATAAAATTATTGGTACTAACACCTTTATAAAGATATTAGATAAAGAAAATTTGAGCTTACTATTAGTCGTTGATGTTTTTCACCAACATAATCACCCACCTCAAATTTTATATTTTTTTGCTTTAGTAATTCCAGTAATTTTTCAATAGTCTGGCGTTCGCCATTTCTTTCATAATCATCCATGATGATAATAAAATCATCAGCTAACAAATCCTTTTCTACAAGCTCAATAATATTATACCTTGAAAAATTTAATGAACCATTTGGCCCATCAATAAGAATTAAATTGAATTTCTGATCAAACGGTTTCAATGCTTCTACTAAACCTTTATAGGCACTGGTCTGCTTACCATCAATATTTATAGTATGTACAGGAATATGTAGCAGGTTGATGAGATCTATAGAAATGTCATTTTTAATTCTTATATCAATCCAATCTTTATTCTGTTCTACCGTAATACAATTTGCATTTGAATTATTATCCTTTTTATAAGCCTGTATCATTTTGGTGGTCTCACCGAGACCCAATTCCAAAATATTTTGTGGCTTTATTTCATTTAGAATCCTGTACAATACATAAAACAACGAGTAGTTCCCTGCCCATCTGCCAACATTTAGCGGAATCTCCTTGAACCAGGAACTACCTGCAACTGAAGATTGAAAGACATTGGCCCAGTAATTTTCGCGATCGAGCTTTAATAATTCTTTTTGATTTTCCTCAAGAGTAATTATTCTCCTATTACTATCATGGATTTTATGAATGATCCTTCTTATCTTATTGTACATATCTATTGAATTTGGTAATCAAGAAAAACATATCCCTGTCCAGCAGGCACCTTTCTTCCTGTTTTATAAAAATCAGATTCAGCTATATCAAATGCAAATACATTGCCCAACCAATCAGCCACTTCACCATCTGTTTCACAGTATAAGTTTACGTTGTAAGAACCTGGCATCAAAGGAAGTTTTTCAATTGTAAAAGTGATACCTTCTTCATCAATATTCAGGTAATCACTAAACATGGAGGTACTTAACCACGCCACTCTTATGTCGTGAAAATTATTAATTCCAATATCCAGACGACCCTTGATTTTTCCTGTGGAAATAGTGGATTCAAATATGATCTTAAATTTCATTTTATCTCCACATAAGAATACCGATTGAGCTTCGCCATGCTGGTTGTAACCAATAATCTCTTTCAATTGAATCTTGCCATTCCCTTTCCGTTCTTCAATTTCAGCCAGACTTTTATCCGTATTCCTTTTCACATCAGATAAATAATAGTTGATAGTATCTGACGTATTATTTACATAATCAACTATTCCATTTTTCAAATACATTGCACGGGTACATAAATTTTGCACCGCCGCCATATTATGACTCACAAACAACACCGTCCGCCCATCCTTACCACTCACATCTTTCATTTTCCCCAATGCCTTTTTCTGAAACTCTGCATCGCCCACTGCAAGCACTTCATCTACTAT
>JAFDXH010000017.1 GCA_018268075.1 Bacteroidota bacterium
CTGAATGTGTTCCGGGACATCAATAAAGAAATTCCGGTTTTGGAAGCCCGATACAAACGTATTCTGAATCTGTTTACGGACAACAAACTCAATGAAATCGAAAACTTCCTGAATCAAAAGTTTACAGATCCGGCAGCAGAATTTGAGTTTGCCGAAAGTTGTATTGAGCAGGCAAAGAATATCAAGTTCAGAGCAGAGTTACTCACCTATTCCAAAAGCTTCTTTGACAGTTTGGATTTGCTTTTCAATACGCAGGCAGGTGGCGAATATTGGGTAATTGCGAAACGATTAGGTTACTTGCTATGGAGAATCAAAGACCGTTACAAAGACGAAACCATGGACTTGAAGTGGGCTTCACAGAAAGTCCGCCAGCTCATTGACAAACATTTATATTCTTTAGGCATAGATACCAAAGTTCAGCAAGTTTCTATTCTTTCAGATGAGTTTAAATCAAAAGTTGATTATCTGAACAAAACTCCAAAATCGAAAGCATCTGAAATGGAACACGCCATTCGTTGGCACATCAAAGTAAATCTTGAAAAAGATCCGACACTTTACAACCGTTTCAAAGACCGGCTTGAAACAATATTGAATTCATACAAAGAGAATTGGGAAGAAATAGTAAAACAGTTTGAAGGATTGAGAGAGGAAATGGCAGAAGGAAGAAAAGTTGAAACCGAAGGCGTTTCCGTTGTTGAAGCACCATTCTATGAAATTCTGAAATCTGCATTGCCAATAGAAGATGAAAAAGAGATTGAGAAAACAAAGGAATTGTCGCATACGCTTATACTCATCCTGAAAGAAACCGCACAGATCAATAATTTCTGGGACAAACCGGCAGAGCAGCGTTTGATTTCAGGGAGAATAGAAGACGAAATTTATTACTCAAGAATTACTGGATTGGCAAGCAAAGCAGGAGAATTAACAACAGAGCTTTTGAAGTTGGCTAAAAACCGAATAAATGAATTATAATAAAAAATTCTGAAAATCCTTTAATCCTGAAAATCCTGATCCCGACAGATGAAGTTAGATAACATCAATATTGAAGTTCAAAAAACCGACCGGAGAAAAACGGTAAGCATTTTCATTGAACGAAATGGTTCAGTAAAAGTGCTTGCCCCTATTACCTCAAATGATGATAAAATTGAAGCAGCTGTAAAAGCAAAAGAGTATCAAATTTTTCAGAAATTGGCTAAATGGAAAGAACTGAATCAGGGCAAGGTAAAACGGGAATACGTTAATGGACAATCCTTTCTTTATTTAGGCAGAAACTACCGTTTGCAATTAAGCGAACATCAAGATGTGCCATTGAAAATAAGTGGCGGCTTTTTCCACTTGGACAAGAAGTATTTACCTAAAGCAGAAAAGGTTTTTAAAGAATTCTATCGTATAAAAGGACTGCAAAAAATTGAGGAACGCCTTAAACTGATAGCTGAAAAATTTCAAACGAAACCAACAGCAATAAAGGTTTTGGAACTTCAAAACCGTTGGGCATCATGGACACCTAAAAACGGTCTGAATTTTCACTGGAAATGTATCATGGCACCTGTTTCGGTTCTTGACTATATCATTACCCACGAAATGGTTCATTTAAAACATCCAAATCACTCACCTGAATTTTGGAATGAATTGGACAAGAAAATGCCCAATTACCGTGAACATGAAGAATGGTTAAAAAGAAATGGAGTAAAAATGTCATTATGAGAACAAGCCAACGCACAGGTGTAAGTACATGTCTTGTCCTATAACAGGTTTACACCAAAAAGTATAAACTACAAACAAAAAAAGGAGGCTGTCTCAAAAGTAGGCAGCCTCTTTTGATTTTTTAGAAAATCAAAGGTTATTAACAAAAAAAGAATAGTTATCCAAAAGGGAAAGAAGGAAAGGTGATGCAACTAAATTTGTTGCATGAGCAAAACCAATATAGTATTCAAACCATATCAGTTTAATCCGCAAATGTTGTTGCCACCGAGTTTTGATGAACTCATTGATAAGAATCATCCGGTGCGTGTAGTACAACAAATCATCAGCGAAATTAAAATAGATGGGCTGATTGATCAGTATAAAGGAGGTGGTACAAGTTCATATCATCCACGTATGCTATTAAGCGCCATTGTGTTCGCTTATTTAAGCAATACGTACAGCAGTCGTAAAATAGAAGCGGCCCTGAAAGAGAACATCCATTACATGTGGCTAACGGGTATGAGTACACCGGATCATAATACGATTAACCGTTTTCGCAGTTCGAAATTAAAAAATGAGATTAAAGAAATATTTGCCCAGGTGGTAACCCTGTTGGTAAAGGAAGAACTGGTTAGTATAGAAGAAGTTTATACCGATGGCACCAAGATAGAAGCCAATGCCAACAAATACACCTTTGTGTGGGGCAAAGCCATCAAAACGCAAAAGGAAAAAATAGCAAAACAGTTAGAAGCGTTGTGGAACTACAGCCAGCAAGTTGCCGTAGAAGAATTAAAAGATACCGAACCGATTGATTTTAAGAACATCGATGCAGCAAAAGTAAAAGCTGTGGCAGCGCAGATTGATGAGGCATTGAAAAACAAACAGGTTGAAAAAAAAACTCTTGACCAAATCAAAAAAGCAAAAACCGATTTTGTAAAGCGCATGGAAAAGTATGAGCAACAAGAGGCCATACTGGGTAATCGAAACAGTTACAGCAAAACCGATCCGGATGCAACTTTTATGCGTATGAAGGAAGACCACATGCGTAACGGACAACTTAAAGCCGGATATAATTTACAAGCCAGTTCATGTCCCGGTAAAAAAATATTTTGTGTGAACTACAGCTTGCATCAAAAACCAACCGACACCACTACTCTCATTCCGCACATCAATCAATATCAACAACTTTACGGTAGTTATCCAAAGAGCATCACAGCAGATGCCGGATACGGGTCGCACGAAAACTATCAGTTCCTGCAAAACAACAGCATTGAGGGCTATGTTAAATACAACACCTTTGATAAAGAACAAAAGCGCAAAGCCACCTATAAGAAAGGATTTAAGAGTGATGAACTTTATTACAATAAGGAGCAAGATTGCTACTACTGCCCAATGGGTCAACGCATGCAATACATCAGTACTTCAACACGCACAACCGAAAATGGATATACACAACAGGTAAAAAAATACCAGACGCAAAACTGCAACGGATGCCCGTTAAGAAGCGTATGTCATCAATCAAAAAACAACAGAACAATCGAAGTCAATCAGCAACTGATCCAACTGAAAAATAAAGCCAATGAAAATTTGAAAAGTGAACAAGGCATCGCCCATCGAAAAAAAAGATGCTACACCATAGAGCCTGTGTTTGCTTGCCTCAAGCAAAACAAAAATTTTAAACGGTTCATGCTGCGATCTATTCCTAAAGTAGAGATAGAGGCCGGATTGTGCCTGATCGGATTTAATCTCAAACAAAAAGCACTCTTGAACTGAAAAAAATCAAAAAAAGGATGTCATAATCATTAAAAACATCTCCTAATGCACCATAACGTCCTTCAGGAATAAAAATAAAACTTGATTTCTTTTTAATCATCTGCCTCTATAAAGCAGTATATAAAAAAAGGCTGCCTCAATTTATTGTTTTGAGACAGCCTCTTTTTATTTTAGCAAACGCAATGATTACATATCGTCATCATCATCAGAAGAGTTGCTGCTGAACAAATCATCATTGAATGACATATCATCATCCATCATATCTTTTTCGTCCATCTTTACATCACTATCATCAGTGTCCATTTCAATCGGCCTAACAATTTCAATAATTTCTGTTTCGTAAGTAACTATCGGCTTTATATCCTCCGGTTTTTCCTTTGGCATAGGCGTAGGTTTTTTTACTAAAGGTTTAGGTGCCACTTTTTTTACCGCAACTTTAGGAGTTGCCTTCTTTTTTATCGCAACCTTTTTCTTTGGAGCTGCTTTCTTCTTTGGAGCAACTTTTTTCTTTGGAGCAGCTTTCTTCTTTGGTGCTGCTTTCTTCTTTGGTGCTGCTTTCTTCTTGGTAGCAGCCTTCTTCTTAGTAGCTACTTTCTTTTTAGTAGTTGCTTTTTTCTTTGGAGCAGCTTTCTTTTTAGTAGTTGCTTTTTTCTTTGGAGCTACTTTCTTTTTAGTTGCCTTTTTACCACTTGCCTTGCGAGCAGGTTTTGCTTTTTTCTTAGCAACAGATTTTTTTGATTTTGATGCTTTTGCCATAGGTAAACAAGATTGATGGTGAGTATGTGTTCTATTTTTGCGTAAATATACAGCAGGTTTTAATTGATACAAGTGTAAATCAAAAAATATTTTTCAATACCCTCCTGTTTCTAAGTCAGGCTTTGCTTTTATATATTTTATGGATATTTGATACCTGAATTTTAATACTAAAACATTGATTAAGTTATTTAAACCAATGCTGCTTCTGCTGTTAGTTAGCATGGGGTGCAACCAAAAGCCAACAGCAGACCTGATTCTTTTTAACGGTAAAATTTATACCGTTGACAGCTCCTTTTCTACAGTACAAGCAATGGTTGTTACCAATGGGAGAATAGTAGAAACCGGGGCCAACGCACTTGCAGACAAGTATCAGTTCCGTCAGAAAATTGACCTTATGGGTAAAAGTGTTTACCCGGGCTTTATTGATGCTCATTGTCATTTTTATGGCTATAGCACCGACCTTCCAAAATGTGCACTCTTTGACACAAAGTCGTTTGATGAGGTCGTACAAAGGGTAAAAGAATATGCTGCTAACAACAAGTTCAGTTGGATACTAGGTCGTGGCTGGGATCAGAACGACTGGCAGGATAGCACCTATCCTGACAAGACCCTATTGGATAGTTTGTTTCCTAACACCCCTGTTTATCTGATGCGAATAGACGGACATGCAGTTTTAGTCAACCAAAAAGCATTGGATATTGCTGGCATAACAACGTCAACAAAGGTTCAGGGCGGTGAGATAATTACTAAAAACAAGCACTTAACGGGACTGTTGATTGATAATGCTGTTGACATTGTTAAAGCACATATCCCTGAATTTACTGCTCAGATAAAAAAGGAAGGACTCATTAAAGGTGAACAGAATTGTTTTGCAGTTGGCCTTACATCATTAGTTGATGCCGGACTTAGAGTAGAAGATATTCTATTGCTCGATTCGCTTCAAAAGGCAGGAACCATCAAAATGAAAATTTATGCCATGGCCGAACTATCTAATGCGAGTAAAAATTATTGGTTTAAAAGAGGCAAATACAAAACCGATTATTTGCAGGTTAAAAGCTTTAAATTATATGCCGATGGTGCTCTTGGTTCAAGAGGTGCATGTTTGCTTTTACCCTATTCTGATTTGCCGGGCCATTATGGATTTATGCTTAAAGACGAGGATTCCATTCAATTGTTAGCCAAAGAGATATATGACAGTGGATTTCAGCTAAACACCCACTGTATTGGCGATTCTGCCAATCGTTTTATGCTGCAAGTTTATGCCGCAAACCTTAAAACAAAAAATGATTTGAGATGGCGCATTGAGCATTGCCAGGTTGTAAATCATGCTGACTTAAAGTATTTCTCTGACTATTCCATAATCCCAAGTGTTCAGCCTACACATGCCACAAGTGATATGTATTGGGCAGAAAAAAGACTTGGCAGTGAAAGAATTCATGATGCCTATTCCAATAAAGCTTTGCTTAAAGAAACCGGTATGTTAGCTTTAGGAAGTGACTTTCCTGTGGAAGACATAAACCCGCTATTTGGATTCTATGCTGCCGTGGTTCGAAAAGATCAGAAAGGATTTCCACCGGCAGGTTTTGAGTCCGAGAATAAAATTAGTCGCATAGAGGCATTGCGCGGTATGACCATTTGGGCAGCCTATTCTATGTTTGCAGAAAAAGAAAAAGGCTCATTAGAAAAAGGCAAAGTAGCGGATTTTGTGATTTTGAATGATGATTTAATGACTGCACCGGACAGCATTTTGTATAAACTGCACGTACAAGCAACCTATTCAAATGGAGTTAAAGTTTATGAGAACAAAAAGTAAAATCCTTATTTTCTTTCTATGCTTTAGTACATCTGTTTTTGGACAAAACCTGTTGTGGAACCGGACTGTTAAATTAAATGACCGCCCATATCAAAAATTTCTTGGCACTTACAATGAATCTTATTATGCGGCAGGAAGCAACATTAAGCTGATTCAGGATGCCGGAGACAGCATTTTTGTAGCAACGGCCTGGAAAAAACTCAAATTAACCTTGTTGCGTTACGATGATAAATTCTTTCTGAAAGATACTGTGGCAATACGATTTTTGCAGTTTCCAATACGGGTAAATGATGTGGTTTTGAGCGATTCAACCATAAAAATATTCTACTCCAAAGGAATTGACAATCTTGATTTTTGTGTTGATGTTTTTGACCTGAGAGGTTATTTTAAACAGACTCATGTTTTAATAGCCGGAAAAAATGTTGCAAAATTTAAGCAGAAGAATTTTTTCAACTATAACACTTCTGTTAACAATCGTTTTTTTACCATTACCACTAATGACAGTATTTATTGCTTCAACACTCAATTGATCAGTATCTGGAAAACTGCTTTGCCAAACACTTTTTTTGTTGATGGTGTAATAAATGATAGCGGTACATTTTCAGGTGTATTCAACAGTGGGAAAGAATTTTTTGTTGCATCTGCTGTTGACGGTAAAATTATCACTCAAACAATTTCTGTTGAAAAGGATGAATTATCAGGGTTAAAAGTTACCCAAGCCGGTAACAGAATAATTGTTGCTTCATTGTATGGCTTCACCGACAACTCCTTTAACCCTATTTATAACGACATTGCCAATGCAAACAAGTTTAAAAGTAATGGTGTACGTATTTCAGAATTTAACAACAACCTTCAACTCATAAAAACAAATGTCATTAAATTCACAGACGAAACATTACTTGAAATGGTTGACAATTTATTGTTAAAGAATATTAAAGGTGTTGACTTTTTAAAAATTCAGCAAATTGATGTGATGAACAATGGTAATATTATGCTGTTAATTGAAAAGCAGTTTGCCTCCTATACCAAACCCGCTGAAGTGAATGGTAAAACAAATACGTTAATTGGAAGGGAAACTTCAGCCAATGCACTGCTTTTGGTTTGCACTGACATGCAAAATAAAAATCTACAAACCGTTATTCAAAGAAAAATTAGTGCAACTGAAAATTTCGAGTACGCCTGTAATGTTAAAGGTATTCCAAACAAAGACGATTATTATCTTTATTTTTTAAATGGAAGAAATCAGGAAGATTATCAGCTGACACAGACAATTTTTAATTCGCTACTCAGAAAAATTTACACCAAAGAAATTGAACTTGCTTCGGCAAAAAAACTTTTGCCTGACCTGTCTTCTGTTACTCGTCTGGACAAGAACAGGTTTATTCTAAATGCACGACTCTTAAAGAAATTCTCTTCTGCCACTTTAGATTTCAAGTAACATACAGTGTATTATAAATAATTAAAGACCGCCCCGTTAAACAAGAGCGGTCCTTAATGTTCAAACCTTAAAATTATTTCACATCTGCTTTATGGACTCAATGTGATTAATTTCATCAATAAAAATTATTTTGCAGACTCTTCTGATTTTACATCAGATTTTACATCAGATGTTCCTGCATCAGCTTTTTTATGTGCGCAACAACCTGCTTTTGCTTGTTTGTCGGCACATGAAGCAGCAGAAGCCTCTGCCTTATCGGCACAACATTTTTTCTTTTTGCCTTTCTTTTTGCAGCAATCTTTGTCTTTTTCTGCTTTACCGTCACATGGCATGTTTACACTTGTTGCACTGCTTTCAGTTATCTGAAGGTCAGCAACTGTATTTGCTTTGTTGTTGTTAGCATAAGCGTTAACAATCAGGAACAGTCCGAGTACGCTTAAAATTGAAAGTACTTTTTTCATTTTTCTTTATAATTTTCTGCTAAAATAGTATTTTCAACCCTATAATACAACTGACCAAAGTCACTTTTGTGGTTTTTTCATTAAATAACCATCTGCAAAAGTGCTGTTCTGCCTACCAGTCTGAGTGTTTCTTTAATACGCCATTCATCAACACCGGCACCACAAGGGTTTGATTAGGTGTTAAACAATACAATACATCTTCATCAATTTTAAGTCTTTCCAATCGTGTACGATGTGAAGAGTCCTTCAAAAAATCGTACATATCATGCTTTGCCAGATTATACAGTTTCATGGCTGCATGAGCTGAATCGCGATGTTCGGAAAGTTGAAAATGCGGAAGCAGTTTTTGCGTCAGCGCCCCTGCAAAAAGTGTATCTTCAAGATTAAAAGTGTTTTTCCAGCCTGCACACAGGCAAAGCACATTTTTATTCTGTTGAATAAGCCAGGCAGCAAGCACATCAATATTCAGAAATGAACCTGCAACAATTCCTGCAGAGCCTTTGGCAATATTAATTGCCTTAGTGCC
>JAFDXH010000180.1 GCA_018268075.1 Bacteroidota bacterium
GAAGCCATAGAAGGATTAAACGATATTTCACTTGGTCAAAAACCATTAGTAGTAAAAGAAGCGGAAGATCGTGGTGATTCCGGCGGCAGCGGTGGTTATGGAGGTGGCGGTGGTGGTTACCGCGGTGGAAGTAGTGGAGGCGGAGGCTATCGTGGTGGCGGCGGTTATCGCGGAGGAAGTAGTGGCGGTGGTGGTGGTTACCGTGGAGGAAGTGGTGGTGCGGGCTATCGTGGTGGTGGCGGACGGGATAAACGTTTTTGACTTTAATTACACATTCTTATATTTTTTAAGAAGGAGTTCAGCCAGTTGCACCCTTCTTCGGAAATGGAAACTGATTTGGCTTTATAGAAAAAATCTATAAAGCCTTTTTCTTTCAAGGTATCCAACAACTCAAAGTCATATCCTTTCCATGCATGGTGGATGCTTTCTTCATCTGTTGTATCTTCTTTCCAGGAGCTAAGGAAGATTAATAGCAAGGTGAGTTCTTCCTTCAACTGGTTATTTTTCGTTTGCATACAACAAGCCTGCTATTTATAATGAAAGATAAATTCACTCCCTGATTAGGGGCAAATTCTTATAAAGAGATTTTACGTTTTGTTGTTTGGAATAAGTATGTAAATTTAAACTTTACTTGCTTCAATTGCTGTATAGAAACTTACTGAATCAGACCTCAACCGGAGAATAGCTTACAGGAATAGTTGTGGATAGAAAAGAAAAAAGCCCCACCGAGGCAGGGCTAAGAATTTCTTCGGCTTATAGCCTTATTGTGATTTGCATTATAAAGATAGTTAGAAAACCTTATAAACAAACCATATGAACAAAATTTTTGGGCTTGACCTTGGAACAAATTCTATTGGATGGGCATTACGTAACCCGGATTTAACGGAAAATCAAATTGAAAAGTTTGGCGTATTAACCTTTAACAAAGGTGTAGGCATTGGTAAAACAGGAGAATATTCCTATGCAGCAGAAAGAACAAAGAAACGTTCTACACGCCGCTTATACCAAAGCCGCAAATACAGGCTTTGGGCAACTTTAGAAATATTAATCACTAATGGCTACTGCCCTCTTTCTATTGAAAATTTAAATAAGTGGCGGCATTATAGCAAAGAAGAAGCAGTGAAAAATAATAATGCCGGCAGGGTATACCCGGTGGACGATACAGCATTTGACCAATGGATAAAATTAGATTTTAATAGCGATGGTAAACCCGACTATACAAGCCCCTACCAATTAAGAAAAGAGCTGGCTGAAACAAAACTTGACTTTAGCAAGGAAGAAAACAAAATGAAACTTGGCAGGGCTTTGTATCATATTGCACAGCGTAGAGGTTTTAAAAGCAGCCGTAAAGGTGCTGATGATATAAAAGAAAAAGAAACCAGTAGTGATGAAGTGGTGGATTTACAATATTCAGAAAAGAAAAAGAATAAAACCATTATAGAATATTTTGAAAAATATCCTGACGCAAAAACGATTGGCTGGCTGTATGCTTTGCTGGAAAAAGATAAGATACGCATAAGAGAAAGTATTGCGCAATATGCCATAAGGGAAAATTATAAAGATGAAGCTAAATACATTTTTGAAATTCAGGGTTTAGGGCAAAACCATATTTTGTTTATACAACTTGTGGAAAGCGGTAAAAATAAAAATGATGGAAGCATTTTCTACAAACGTCCCTTGCGTTCACAAAAAGGCTTAGTTGGAAAATGTACATTAGAGCCCGGCAAATACAGAGCTCCTATTAGCCATCCAGGTTTTGAATTGTTCAGGGCATGGTCGTTTATCAATAATATAAAGTACAAAGAGGCTGGCAATTATTCAGACTATTGGAAGCCGTTGTCAATTGAATTAAAAAAAGCCATTCTTGAAGAAAAGTTTTTCAGGAAATCCAAAGCTTATTTTCCCTTTTCCGAAATAGCAGAATTTATAAACAAGAAAGAGCATAAATGGCAATTTAATTACACATTAAAAACCACTGTAACGGGCTGCCCTGTTTCTGCAAGGCTTAAAGATATTTTTGGGGATGATTATAAGAATGTAAAGATTTCAAAAGAGGCATCTGAAAAATCAGGAAAAAACTATTATGACCTTGATGATATATGGCATGTATTGTTTTCTTACGAAGACCAGGAGTTTGTAGCTGAATTTGCAGAGCAAAAATTAAAGCTTTCCCCCGAAAATGTGAAGCAGTTTATTATTGCATGGAATGCTTTGCCGGTTGGCTATGGCATGCTTAGTTTAAATGCTATTAACAAAATCAATAAATTTTTACAGAAAGGTTTAATCTATACAGAAGCAGTAATGCTGGCAAATTTGCCCGAAGTTATCGGGCAGGAAGTATGGAATAAAAACGAAACGTTTTTTATTGAGCATATTGCCGGTATTATTGATGAAAACAGGAGGCAGAAAACAATTTTAAATATTGTAAACAACTTAGTATCGCAGCATAAAAACCTGGAGCAGAAGTTTGGCTATAAGGATAACAGTTACCAACTGGATGACGCCGACAAAAAAGATATTCAAAAAGCCATTGAGGATGCTTTTGGCACAACAAAATGGAACGAAAAAGAAGCAACTGAACAATCAGCGATAAAAACGATAGTAACAGATTGTTACCAGGCATATTTTAAAACCACAGGGTTTGAAAGAAAAGATATAAATGGTGAAAGATATGCCACTGTCAATTCGGGCAACCATATTTATTACAAAGCAGACTCAGGTTATTATCGCTTACCAAAGCTTATTGATACGCTTAAAGAATTTTTGTTGCAACGTTTTGAACTTACAGAAAAGCAATTGCAAAAAGTTTATCATCCATCAGAAATAAATATATACCCGCCTGCCAAACCTGATGAAAATGGCAATATAAAACTGGGAAGTCCCAAAACAGGTTCTTTTAAAAACCCAATGGCAATGCGTACACTGCATGAGCTGAGGAAGTTGCTCAACTATATGATAGAAACCAATCAAATTGATAACGATACAAGGATTGTAGTAGAAGTGGCAAGGGAATTAAATGATGCTAATAAACGGTGGGCAATTGAAGCATGGCAAAGACAGCGTGAAGCAGAAAACGCTGAGTTTGCTTTGGCTATAGATGAATTGGTAAAACAGAAAGGCGTTGCAGCCAGCAGCCAAAGCATAAGTGACATTGATAAAATGCGGCTTTGGTATGAACAAAATAATGAAGAAGCAATTCCGCCAATTACGGATATAAAAAAAGAGATAAAAGGTGTAAAATGGGCCGACACTAAAAAAGATTCTTACAAACAGATAGCGGCACAAAAATCAATAATTGATAAATACAGGCTTTGGCTGGAGCAAAACTGTCAATGTATTTATACAGGCAAAGTCATAAGCATCTCAGATTTGTTTAATGATAATGTGATTGACTTTGAGCATACCATACCAAGAAGCATTTCTTTTGATAATTCCCTGGCAAACCAAACAGTTTGTTATGCAGATTATAACAGGAATATTAAAAAGAATAAAATACCATATCAATTACCGAACTATGAAGAGATATTGGAGCGAATAAAAAAATGGCAGGAAAAAATTGACCGCATTAACCAGCAGATAGATTTCTGGAAAACCAAATCTAAAAAAGCTGCTGATAAATCATGGAAGGATGACGCTATACGCCAACGCCATTTATGGCAAATGGAACTTGATTATTGGAAAAATAAAGTGGACAGATTTACAATGAAGGAAGTTACTTCCGGGTTTAAAAACAGCCAAAAAGTAGATACGCAATTGATTTCAAAATACGCACTCCACTATCTCAAAACTTATTTTGACAAAGTAGATGTACAAAAAGGAAGCATTACCGCAGAGTTTAGAAAAATATACAAACTGCAAATACCTGATGAGAAAAAAGACAGGAGTAAACACTCCCACCATGCCAAAGATGCAGCAGTGCTTACTTTAATTCCGGTAGCTGCAAAACGGGATGAAATTCTAAAAACTTATTACGAACACAAGGAACAACGCAAAGAAAACTTTACCACCGAACCTTACAAGGGTTTTAAAAGGGAATTTGTTTGGGGAATTGATGACAGCGTTTTGATAAACAATATCACCAACAATCAAAGCCTGAGCCCTGCCAAACGAAAAGTAAGAAAACGTGGCAAAGAGCAATATATTCCGGGAACAAACAAAACGATGTGGGCTACGGGAGATTGTATAAGAGGGCAATTGCACCAGGAAACTTTTTATGGAGCTATTAAACCTGCAAAAAGAGATGAAAAAGGTTCTATTATAAAAGATGAGGATGGCAAAATGGTTTTAGAAGACAATTTAAAATTTGTACTCCGTGTACCTTTTAATATTGATTTTAATTCGGTTGAAAAAATAGTGGATGAAGGATTAAAAAAGCAAATAAAAGATCATATAAAAAAAGCAGGCAGTTTTAAAAAAGCTTTTGAAGAAGGAATCTATTTGTTAGATAAAAATGGCAAGCCTCATGGAAATAAAATAAGGCATATAAGGGTTTGGGCAAGCGTATCTGACCCGTTGAAAATAAAAAAGCAAACAAATCTTTCAAGAGCAGAATACAAGCAGCATTATTGGGCTGCGAATGGTGAAAATATAATTTGTGCTTATTACAAAAACGACTACACAGATAAAAAGGGCTCAATGAAAAAAGACAGAGAATTAGAAATAGTAAATCTCTTTGAAGCATCAAAATTTAAGAGATTTGATTTAATAGGAAAAAACGGGAAAATTGAAATGCATAAAAAAGATAAAAAAGGAGAACCTATTATAAAAGACAACGGTAACAAAATACTTCCTTTTGCAATTTTAAAACCGGGAATGAAAGTAATTTTTTATAATGAAAACATCGATGAGCTAAAAAAGAAAGCTACCGAAACAGAAGCAGATTATTACAAAAGAATTAGTTATTGCACTTATAAGATTATAAAATTTACAGGGGGGCGCTTAACTTTTCAACACCATCTTGAAGCTAGAAGCGATAAAGAGCTTCAAGCAGCTTATCCCGAAAAGCAATTCTTTAAAAAAGATGGTAAAAATAATGATACAACCTATGGCGGTCGTAGCACAAGCGGCTTTACTGAAAAGATATCAGATGCCTTAATAAATAATGCATATAATAATTACGAGCCTTGGCCAAAACTACTTTATTCAGTTGATTGGTTGGATATGGCAATAGAAGCAAAAGATTTTGATATTAATATTAATGGCACTATAAGTTGGAAATAATATAAAAGTCATCAGCGAATAAATAATAATTGCAGTAAATCGTCCGTTTTATCCTTACAAACCCACTCCTATGATAAAACGGACGCTTTACTTCGGCAACCCGGCTTATCTGAAAACCGCGAATGAGCAACTGGTAATTGAGATGCACGACAGCGGTGAAACCAAGAGCACCCCTATAGAGGATATTGGCTTGCTCTTACTGGATCACCAGCAAATCACTATTACTCAATCTGTACTTGCAAAACTACTCGCAAATAATACAGCAGTCATTACCTGCGATAATACCCACCACCCTGCCGGAATGCTACTGAGCCTTGATGGTAATACACTACAGAGCCAGAAATTCCAGGCACAGATAGATGCATCCGTACCACTCAAAA
>JAFDXH010000181.1 GCA_018268075.1 Bacteroidota bacterium
AAATCCTGAATCACGGGCAATTTCACTTACAGGCAGGTTACTGTTTTTTAGCAAAAACACACCGTGTGCCATACGTATATTTAATAGGTATTGGTAAGGAGAAAAAGATGTAAACTTCTTAAATATCCTGTTAAAATGAAAAGGGCTTATACACGCATACCGTGCTATTGCATTCAATGAAATGTTTTTAGAAAAATTACTGCATATATATTCTTTCGCTTTTTCTATTGCCAGAAAATGGCTTTTGTTTAAATCACCCTCTTTAGTTTTATTCATGCTTCCACAATCAATAATTGCTATCAGGCGGTGCAGCAATTCCATAACTAAAATGTCCATTTCCAATTGCTGTAATACAAACCGGCCTTCAAAAATCTTAAAATGGAGATAATCAATTGCTGGGCTGCTTTTTAAAGAAAGAGATAACAGGTTTTTATTCGATATAAAAAAAATATTTTTGTACCCAGTATCTTCCAATAGGGTTTGATAAAAATCCGGATAAATCCTGATAACTGTGCATTGCCCTTTTGCCGGCAAAACCTGATACGCATAATTGGGCTTATCTAATAATATACAGCCTGTATGCAAATCATACTCAGACCTAAATAAGTTAAACCGCAAATTGCCGCCATGTACATAGGTGATGCAAAAATTTTCATTCCATCCTGTAACGGAAGATTCGCTACTGTCCTGGTTCCAAAATTTTATTTCATAAAAATCGGAACGGAAAACAAAGTCTCTATTCACAGTATCTTTATTGATGAGTTTCTTTTGCCATTTAGGCAGCCCTGTAATGGAGGCATATAACGAAATTAGGAAGAATACCTATTTACCAACCGTTCACAATAAAGAAAAGCAAGAATTTGAAGATGCCTGAGTGAAATTTGAAACTCAAAATAAGCTTACTGGTTTTTTGGAAAGCACTATGCCATAACCTTCTTCATGTACTTATATGGCAATTCCTGGCTTTGTATTGTTTTGTTGAAACTTTTCTTCCATACCTCCACGTCGTCACTCACCTTCCAGTCTAAATTTTTGAGTACTACTGTAATAAAAGCATACTTTATATTACAAAATCTTATTTCTGACAGTTATTGAAAAGTGTACGACATTGCAGAATTGGGGGTAGTATATACCTGCGATTTTACAACCTCATTGTTGACTAATATTTCCAGCTTTACGGTTTGAGCAGGATTGACAAAATATCCAAGAGTTATAATATTGTATTTATTCACAGTTTTTGTGATGGTTTTTGTGAATGGTAATGCAGGGTTGTTAGCAGTAGTTTGACCCCCGGTTTCGTTGTCATAGGTTATTATACCAGGCTATTAGCTGTAGTGCTGCTAACACGGTAGGTGATATCAACTTGCTTTGGGTAAGTATTACCAGTTCCTGAACCTGTTTTTTTACATGATACCGTAAGCAATGTAATTAGTCCGATGAATAGAGACGCCTTAAATAGTTTCATTTTTTTAGTTTTAGATACGTTATATAAAAAGATAATTGTTTTATAAGTCCTTCGTGACTTCACTGAATCTCGCTATAAGAGTTATCGCCTGAATAATTAATTCTTGGCCAATGCAAGGCTTTCCATACAATAGTAGATGTAATGATACTTTCCAATAAAGCCAACAGAACATAAAAAATTCTCCATTCTGTTAAAGATGAAGCACCGACAAGTAAAGTGAACAGTGTTAGAAATACACCAATAGAAATATTTAAAACCCTATTCCATTTTGGTTTTATCATGATTGAAAGAAAAATCATCAGCGAGGGAAGTGCCAGGCTTACCGTTGCAAAAAGTAGCTTGTAAGGAGTATTTAACATGTTTTGTCCGTTCAGCAAGCTTTCTACTTTTTTAGGAACGTAGAGTTCAAAATAATCTCCATAGATATAGAGAAACATTACAGAGGCCCAAAGTGCTGAAAGCTTCAGTTTGATATTGATTGTATAGTCTTCAAATTGCTTTATCATATTGTGTTAGTTCTTGTACTTGTTTTTCTTTTACACCTGCGATTAACAGCCATAAGCAGGTGCCGATTTCACCAATGCTTGCCGGTAAGCTTATATAAGAAGCAATTCCTAAAGCTGAATAATTTTTAATTAAACTGCGGCCGAAGGAGTTTAATAGATACCCAATACAACCTAACATCAATAGTACCCCCAGAATTTTAGGAAGAAAATTGGATTTGAAAACTAAATAGCCAAAAGGAAATAACCACAGCCCGGAAAAAATATGAACAAGACGCATTCCATCATCGTATTGGTTAATGTAAAATAAAACCTGCGATTGTATTTGTTCTGTAGAAAAGCTATTGAGATAAGCTGAATTTTTAACCAATGAAAGTGCTGTCAATTCATGTTGTACATTTATAAAATACATGGGTACGCTAATGATTGCTAAAAGAACCATCAATTTTGCCATATCCTCATTGACTTGCCTCAAGAGTTTATATAGAACAATAGGTAAAAAAAGAAAGAGAATATAGCAAAGCAGCCCTCCTGCAATTCCAAATCTGAATAATGTTTCTGAAGCGGTAATATTTTGAAAGGTTAATGAGGCATTGTCGTAATTGATTAGTTTGGAAGGCACATACATTAAACTAAATAATCCTGTTAGCACCACTCCGAAATAAATAAGCCCGGCGATTCTTGCTATTTTATTTTTTTCTGTCATAATCTAACTTTGTTTTCAGGCTTCCTCCTTTTATCAAAAGCCAAAGCACCATCAATACTTCACCTAACCAGGTAAATTCGCTAAGCACAATCTTAAATCCCGGGAAAAGAAAAAATGCTATAAAATCAATTAAATAGCCACAGCATGTTACTAATAGCAGGATACCGATAATTTTCGGAATATAATTCGATTTTATAATCAGATATCCCATAGGAAAAAGCCAAAGGCCAAAAAATATTCCTATTATTTGCATTCCGTATTTGTGCAATCCTAAAAAAAGAGAAAGCAATGATTGAACCTGATTTTCAGGATATCCTGATACACCAGAAGAATTTTTAACCAATAGCAAAACG
Organism: Bacteroidota bacterium; assembly: GCA_018268075.1. Lineage (GTDB taxonomy): Bacteria > Bacteroidota > Bacteroidia > Chitinophagales > Chitinophagaceae > Ginsengibacter. The sequence continues at coordinate 3,028 of JAFDXH010000181.1, forward strand.
GCAACATGATTAAGTTCATTTAACATGGAAATTGGGACTGCCAATGCGGCAAACAGTGTTATTGCCTTTGCCCAAGTTTTATTAACAGGTTTTAGAACATTAGAAATAAGAACGGCTGTGAGAACGGTAACTAACGCACATAAAATTGCACTAACCATGCTCAGGCGAAACAAAAATTCATTGGCCAAAATATTAGAAATTGTTGCCGGCGTATTGCCTGGAACTACTAAAAATTTGGGAATATACATGATACCAAATATTCCAAGGGGAATTTGTAACAGGTAACAAAAGCCCGCAATCCTTGCTGTGTTTTTATTTGTATTCATGTTTCTTTTCTTGAAAGAGGTTGTGAGGCTTTTGTTTGAAGTTGTTGTTGAAAGCAAGAGAAAGCAAAAGGAGAAAGGCTACCAAACCTATAAGTACAAATCGTTGCCTGCCTGAAATTTTTTGAATTTCATGTTTTTGTTTTACATCACATATTGCGCCAGGACAGTATTGTGTTTTGTCATTTTTGATAACTCCATAAAGTTTGCAACCCAGGCAAATACCAAATGCAGATTCAAAGAACATCAGGATTAAACAAATAAGGCAGGCAATTCCTGTAATGGGGCTATAGGCATTTACAACTACCAAAAGAAAAAACATTAAGGTAGATATTACAAATCCTATGTACCAGGCAAATTTTTTCTGAGCCGCACCAACATATTCGGGATTTTGGTTGCCCACGATAAAACGGCCTATGATTAAAAGCGGTGCAAACTTTGGGGCAATAAACAGGCGTATAGAAAACTCAATTACAAAAACAGAAAGGACATATTTAACAGGGATAAAATTACCTGCGCTCAAAATAAGTAGTAATGAGATAGAAGCAGCCAGAAACATAATTCCGGCAGTCGCCCGTATTTCCCTATTGTTTAAAACAGGAATTGAATAATCTTTAACTATTTCGCCAAAATATCTTTGCTGTTTCATCGCTCTTAATTATGGGTTTCTTCCAATAAAATATTCCAAATACTATCCTTGAATTTTTCAGTAAACAATGAAAAATGCCCAATTTTTAAAGCCTTAAAATTTTTAGGAATAAAGTGCAAGCTTTTTATACTTGCATTCTCAAATTTTGCAGTCAGCCATTCAACTGATTTTTTGGGAGCAAAAAAATCATCATCAATGCCTATAGAAGTTATGTTGCATTTTACTTTATTAAAGTATAGTCTGTCTTCAGAAAAATAAGGAAATAAGTAATCGCTGCTCCTGCACCATTTGGCCCATTCCTCAGCAACATTTTTGGGCAAGCTTTCCATTCTGCTGAATTTTTTGGAAGGTAAATACCCGAATACTTTTGTTAGTATTGGAACCAGCAAATACCAATTTGCCCACATCCTTATTTTAGTAACTCCATTCCAAAATTTCCAATAGCCAGATTGTACGGCAACGAGAATTATTTTATCTGCCATGTAAGACGATGGAGCTAAACCGATTAATTGTCCGCCAATACTATGGCCCAAAAGAATGATTTTATGGCGGGGGTATGTTTCAATGGTATATTTAATTACACTTTCTAAATCTCTGTTTCCCCAATTTTTCAGGCTACTATTTTCTTTTTTGATATTTCCATGTAAGGATTCGCCTACTCCTGAATAGTCAAATGTAATTATCGAAATTCCGTTAGACTGGAAAAACTGGGCCAGCTTTTGATAAAATGATTGAAGCACCCCGGCGGCTGAAGCAATAATTACTATCTTACCGGAGGTTATGTTACTATATAAGCTGCACTTGACAGATTGTTGTTCGTTTACATTGATTTGAAATAATTGCATGGACGAATAGGAATTCGGAAACGAATTTGAATAAATAGTTATCGTAAAAATAGCTGTGTCAATAAAAAGCGGCTTTTCGCAAACAGAAGACACACTTTATGCAATTAGTCAAAAAAAGAGTAGTACTTCAATTTCCAAAGAGGTTGCTTGACATAATTCAGTAGTTGGTTGACGTCAATTTTCCTTTCATAGACTTTGTAAGCCAATAAGCAGGTTTTAGGTATTTTTATTGCGCAAATCCAGGAATGAAAAAGGCAAACGATAACAAGCTAATTAAGTTTTACTTGTACGCAGGCTTAGGCTTTCAGTTGTTGCATTCTTTTGCTACTTTTTTTGAATACCCGGGGGAGAATCTCATTCATAGAATTATCAATGGTTTTTTGCTGATTAGCTATCTTACGGTACTCAATTTTATT
>JAFDXH010000182.1 GCA_018268075.1 Bacteroidota bacterium
AAGGTATAAGTGTATGATACTGATCCAAAGAAGCCTTTAGATTGGGCCTTAGCTAATTGAAATGTTGAAGCGAAAGAATATCCTTTTTTAGTGTTTTCTAAAATGATTACAGTACCACCTTTACCTACACCAGCTAAGTCTGGATAAACATATTTACCAGCAGCGGTTGTAGCAGATGGGTAGTAAGGCCTATTGTCAAGTCCTGTAAGCGTACCGGAAGGGTCTTTTAGGTTCACGTTACGCATTTTTACAGCATTGATATCTTTGGTATAAATCAAATCTACTGTAGCTGCAAAACCATTTCCTAATGCTTTATCAAGTCCTAAGTTGGTTCTGAATACTTGTGGAAATTTGAAGTTAGGGTCTAACAAAACAAAACTTCCAGGTGCTGTTGCAGTAATTGTAGAAGGGAATTTTGAAATATACGCATCTGGGTTAGGATTAAATGTAATACCTGCTAAAGCTGCCGGGGTATTCAAAGTAGCACCGTTTTGGTAAACACCACTGTTACTTGGCATATTAGTTAGGAACACAAATGGTATCTTACCTGTAAATATTCCAGTTCCACCACGTAATATCATTCCCTTTTCATCTGGCACTTTCCATCTGAAGCCTACACGCGGTGAAAACAATACTGTAGATTTGGGCCATTTACCTGTGCTAAAGTTTTGTAGATCACCGTTTTTATCAGGAAACTGTAAGGCAGTTATTGCGGGATTCTCTTTTGGTTGCTCCAAATAAGTAGGAACATCTGCACGAACACCATAAGTGAGTTTAAAGTTCTGATTGATATTAAATTCATCCTGAGCATACACTCCTAATTGTCCAACTTTCAAATTGGCAGAAAATACTTTAGGTTGACCTGAAACCAATGAGTATGTGTAAGAGAAGAATGCAGGAGTTTGATCAGTTACAAAATCATTTAGGTTATTATAAATGTAGTAACTTTCTGAACCACCCATAAAGGCATTTCCTACTTTTTGGTATTCATAAGTGGCACCTGCAGTGAGTGTATGTCTTCCTGCAAAATAGGTAAAGTTGTCAGTAATAGTTGCAATATTATTTACAACTTCATTGTTTCTGGTAAATGGATCAGTGCCTGCACTCATGTAATTCCGTCCTTTAGTTACACCTGCCACTGTTCCTGCAGCGTCAAATATTTCTATAGTGGGGAAAATTCCAGCAGGACTAAATCTTGTATCATTAATGTGAGTATAAGCAAGCAGTAATTGATTGGCCATACGGCTATTAAAGTTACTGTTTAATTCCAGCGTTCCGGATTGTACTATGTGGTTGGTGCCATAGTCAGAATTTGAGAAGGCAATTGATTGAGCACTATTCCTGTTATTTGGTAACCTTGACTGTGTGCCTGCAATTCCTGCAATTGAAAAACCACCTGCACCACTGTTCGGAACACTACTTCCATTTAAAGGCGAATTATCTGAGCCATTAAAATCAGAATATTTAAGAACCAATTTGTTCTTCTCGTTGATATTCCAGTTAATTTTTGCAAGTAGTTTACGGTTTTTAGTTACAAAATTCGGCCTGTTGTCATACACACCTGCATCGTAACCGTATTTGGTTTTTAATACATTTCTGAATTTATCCAAAGAATCTTTAGGCGCAGCAGAAACAGTACCTGAAGCAGTAGATCCAGTAGGGACAAAACTGTTTGAATTAGGCACCTGATTATTTTCCCACTCTGCGTTCAAAAAGAAGAATAATTTATTTTTTATGATAGGGCCTCCAAGTGTAGCACCATATACCTTGTTCTTAGAGGGAGTGGGAGTCAATGTTACAGCACCTGCATGAGTACCATTGAAACTTTGATCGCGATAATATCCATAAGCAGAACCATGAAAAGCATTAGTTCCGCTTTTTGTAAGAATATTTAAGCCTGCGCCTGTAAATCCTGATTGTCTTACATCGTAAGGGGCAATATTTACTGATATTTCATCAAATGCATCAATTGAAATAGGGCTTGAACCACCACCTGGAAGAGGGTCAGAACTTAGACCAAAGTTGTTGTTCAAGTTGGCACCATCTACCTGAAGATTGTTAAAACGGCCATCACGCCCTGCAAAGCCATTTCCGTTTGCTTGGGGTGTAAGACGAGTGAAATCAGTTACACTTCTAGAAAAAGAAGGAAGACTGGCAATCTGACGAGCGTTAAAGTTGGTACTTGCGCCGGTTTTGGCTACTGTAGTACGACCTACACCCGCTATTGTAACTTCCGATAGTGTATTAGACTTTAAAGACAAAGTAACATCAGCGATATAAGGTTCTCCCAAAACAAGAGTAATACCTTCTATCTTTTGAGGAGCATAGCCTACATACTCGACTGTTAACTGGAAAGGACCGCCAATTACAGTGTTAGGAATAGTAAAGTTACCGTCTCTTTTTGTTAAGGTAACATACTTGGTGCCTGTAGGCTGATGCACAGCGGTAACTGTTGCACCATCCAACGGATCACCTGTGGATGATTTTACAAAACCTGTAATACTACTTGTGGTTACTTGCGCCACCATAAAAAGCGGGGCAAATAGGACAGCAATGAGTAATGGTAGAATTCTTCTAAACTTCATAATGATTAGTTTTTTTTATGGTTGCAAAGAAAGTAAATATTATGTTAACGGCAATGGCTTTTATATTAATTAATGTAGGCAATTTATTTATCTAAGACGCTGCATCTGATTATTTTAAATTATTCAGAGTTAATCATTAAATCGCTGATTTAGAATTATTTCTACATTAATAGTGTGGATAAAAGTAGAGCATGGCTTAGGAGTGCAATACCCTGGTTATAATTTTTTCAAAAAACATAATAGTAATGTATTGATTTGCAATAGGTTTAAAGCATTAAAATAACTTTAAGAACTTCATCAGTATCTTTGCATAAAAGATTTTATTCATGTTAAATAGTATAGAAGAAGCAATTGAGGATATCAGAAACGGTAAGTTAGTTATAGTAGTGGATGATGAAGATCGTGAGAATGAAGGCGATTTTGTAACGTCGGCCAAAAATGTAACTCCTGAAGTTATTAATTTTATGAGCAAGCATGGTAGAGGGCTCATTTGTATGCCTATTTCAGAAAAAAGGTGTAAGGAGTTGGATTTAGAATTAATGGTTAATAATAATACTGCCTTGCATGCTACACCCTTTACTGTAAGTGTAGATCTGCTTGGGCATGGGTGTACCACTGGTATTTCTGCACATGATCGCGCAAAAACAGTACAGGCGATCTTAAACCCTGCTACTCAACCTAATGATTTGGGGCGGCCGGGTCATATATTTCCACTTAGAGCTATTAATGGAGGAGTAATAAGGCGAGCAGGCCACACAGAAGCCACTGTAGATCTGGCAAAACTTGCCGGACATGGTGATGCGGGAGTACTGGTAGAAATAATGAATGAAGATGGTACGATGGCACGGCTTACTCAGCTTTTTGATATAGCAAAGAAGCATGACCTGAAAATGATATCTATTAAAGACCTGATTGCCTACAGGCTAAGTAAAGAAACCTTGATAAGGGAAGAAGTAAGGGTAAATATGCCTACCAAATATGGATTTTTTGAACTCATTGCATTTACTCAATTAAATACGGGTGATGTACACATGGCTTTAAAAAAAGGTGAATGGAATAGTGATGAACCAGTTTTGGTTAGAGTCCATTCCAGTTGCCTCACAGGTGATATATTAGGATCTCTACGGTGTGATTGTGGCGATCAGTTACACTCTGCTATGAAGATGGTAGAGCACGAAGGAAAAGGATTGATTCTATACATGAACCAGGAGGGTAGGGGCATTGGACTGCTCAATAAATTGAAGGCATATAAATTACAAGAGCAAGGGCGGGATACAGTAGAGGCCAATCTTGAATTGGGGTTTTCAATGGATGAAAGAGATTATGGGGTAGGGGCGCAAATATTGAGGGCATTAAATATTTCAAAAATTAAACTCATCAGTAATAACCCTAAAAAAAGAGCCGGACTATTGGGCTACGGTCTTGAAATTGTAGAATCCATTCCGGTAGAAATTTCGCCTAATACTTTCAATAAAAAATACCTTCAAACAAAAAGGGATAAAATGGGGCATACTATCTTAGCTAAATAAGCAATTTACAGAACCATAAACAAAGAGGCTGTTAACAAAAAAACGCTGTACCACATTAAGGTACTTTATGAAAAAAAAATCGCAGAGGGCGATTGAAGCAACACACAGTTGAATTTTAAAAAAAACGTGCTGGTACTCAACTGGAGAAAATTACTACTACCTCATAAAGAAATTTGAACATATACACAGGGCTATGCCCGCCTTTGCTTATTTGTACCCCTCAAAATAAATTAACCTTCTGCAAAAAATTTATGAAACCAAGGTATGGTCTGAATCCCTTTATTGAAATTTTCAATACCATATTTTTCATTTGGTGAATGAAGATTGTCGCTGTCAAGCCCAAAGCCCATAAAAATTATTTTTACCCCAAGTTCTTTTTCTAAAATAGAGCAAATGGGAATACTTCCGCCGCCTCTTACAGGCACCGGTATTTTGCCAAATGTTTTTTGCACTGCTTTTGAAGCTGCTTCGTATCCCTTGCTATGTATGGGAGTGAGGTAAGGCTCACCGCCATGGTGCTCAAATGCTTTTACAGTAACAGATGAAGGTGCTATTGATTTAAAATAATCAAGCAATAATTTGGTTATTTTTTGGGAAGATTGGTTGGGTACTAATCTGGATGAGATTTTTGCAGTTGCCTTTGATGGTAAAACAGTCTTTGCGCCTTCACCAGTGTAGCCACCCCAAATGCCATTTATTTCAAGAGTAGGCCTTATGCCGGTGCGCTCATTGGTTGTATAGCCTTTTTCGCCCATTAAGTTTTTTACACCTACTTCTTTTTTATATGCTTCTTCATCATAGGGTGCCTTAGCCATGAGGGCCCTTTCTTCTGGCGAAGATTCTAGTACATCATCATAAAATCCCGGAATAGTGATGTGGTTATTTTCATCGTGGCAACTTGCTATCATTTTAGAGAGCACCGTAATAGGGTTGGCTACCGCACCACCATAGGTACCACTGTGCAAATCATGATCGGCGCCGGTAACCTCAATTTCAATATAAGAAAGGCCACGCAACCCTACATCCAGTGAAGGGTTCTCCATACTAAGCATAGAGCTATCACTAATTAAAATTACATCAGCCTTTAAAAGTTCTTTATTTTCATGAACAAACTTTGCCAGATTTGGTGAGCCCACTTCTTCCTCACCTTCTATTAAAAATTTAATATTGGTTTCAATCGTATTGGTCTTTACCATCATCTCCAATGCCTTCACATGCATATAAAACTGACCCTTATCATCTGCAGAGCCACGCGCATATACCTTACCGTCTTTTATTACAGGCTCAAACGGGCCACTGTGCCATAGGTCAAGGGGCTCTGCTGGTTGCACATCATAATGCCCATATACAAGAACAGTTGGTTTGTTTTTATCCAAAAAATATTCGCCGTACACCACCGGAAATCCATCAGTAGCCATGATAGCTGCTTTTTGTGCACCCGATGAGAGCAGGCTGTTTTTTACGGCTTCGGCACATTTTAGCATATCATTTTTATGTTCACTCTTTGCACTTACCGAAGGGATGCGCAAAAGCTCCAGCATTTCATTGAGAAAACGATCTTTATTTTTTTCCTGATAATCTTTCCATACTTCCATAATGCTATTTTATATTTTTTTAAAAAAATGAGTGCTTACGAAATTAGCCTTTTAAAAATTATTTTCGCATAAAAAAGTTTAACAAAAAACCTGTTCATTTTTACTGGATTCGCAAGAAAAGATTAAAATGTTCCCTTATTTTTGTTCCAGATTGCTTTTCAAATATCAGCCTTTGTTTTGGTTGTATCTTATTGATGATACTTCTATTGCAAAGGCTGAGTCTATTTAGGCAACACTGTTCGAAGGCTTCTCATTTTTTTAAGGAGCCTAAAGTAAAATTCTTTATTGAACAATTGAGAATCGTGCATTGCTTTATACGTGAGGAAGAAACCCACAGGTGACAGGACAATGACTGGTAGCCACATACCGACTATAGGGGGCAAAACTGAATCTTTTGTAAATTTTTCTCCAAAAATATTCAGCAGGTAAAATGCCATAAAAAAAATCAAGGCGGTTACTAAAGGTAGCCCCAGCCCGCCTTTGCGGATGATGGAACCTATAGGTGCGCCAATAAAAAATAAAATCAGGCAGGCCACAGAAAGTGACAATTTTTTATGCCATTCAATTTTGTGCTGTATGGTATCTCCCTTTCTGGTTTGAGCATCACTGGCAGCTATAGCTACAATATTTTTTGCATTATTTACATTATTAAGTGCCTGATCATATACCACAGGCTGTAGTGAATCCGGAATGAGATCATTAAAGGCCTTAGCCTTTGTGTTAGTAATTGCAAAAACTTTTTTTGATGAATCCTCATGCTTAATTCCACTTGGTTTTTCGAAATCAATATAGGTTGCCAATTGAAGTTTTGTTTGCCGGTATGCCACGTCTGGTAATTTTTTCAGGCTGTCAAGGTCTTCATTTAATTGTCGCATCGTTTTCATGCGGATATTATTCATAAACAGGCTATCAGAAGTCTTTTGAAGATTAAGCTGGCTGAGGTCAAAAAGTTTATTGTATTCTTTAAATCCAAGATTAATAAATTCAGTTTTGGACGAATTAGCAGCCACTTTTTCTTCGTACCTGTTTCCGTTCTGCAATAAGAATTCAAGAAATTTTTTGTCATTACTTACAGTCATTTTTCCTTTTTCAGAAATGATTGTATTGTCCTGTAAGCCATAGTCCTGTTCATAAATTAATACATCCTTAAGTGTACTCTTGTCTTTTTCTTTTTTACCTACTTTGATAGAAAACCCTTTGAACCCATTATAAAAAACTCCATCTTTAAGATCAAAGGCCGGGCTTTTTTCGTAGATATCATGGTAGATTACTGCAAACTTTAGGTTGGCTACAGGTGCGATGTAGTTTGCAAACAAAAATGCTACTCCTGAAAATAAAACAGATACAAAAAAAAGTGGACGCATAAAGCGCAGTAGAGATATTCCTGAGGACTTTATGGCTACGAGTTCAAAATTTTCGCCCAGCTTTCCAAAAGTCATTATGGATGAAAGTAATATAGAGATAGGCATAGCTAATGTAACCAAGGTAGCGCTGGCATACACCAGAAATTCTATTAATGTTACAAAATCCAGCCCTTTGCCCACCAAGTCATCAATATACTTCCAAAGAATCTGCATCATAAACACAAAAAGTGTAATGAAGAAAGTAGCGATGAATGGCCAGAAGAAAGCCTTTAATATTAATTTATCTAATTTTTTAAACATGGGAAGCGATGATATTAACCTGGCCTGTTTTTTTTAATGTACTTTCAAATTATGGACGTTGCAAAAATACATCTTTCAATACAGGAATCGGAGCTGCTTTTAAATACTGAATGGCTGCTGATAAAGGAGCGAATAATTCAAAAAATAATTTCATTTTATGGGGAAACACATAAAATCTTCAAAAAATATATTGTTGAAAACCGGGATGTCCTGCCTTCATTTATTTCAGAAAAGGGGGGCAAAATTTCGAAAGGAAATAATTTTAAAGGCTTGCCCTTTGTGGTATTGGACTATCCTGCCAGGTTTGAACAGAGAAATATTTTTTGTGTACGATGCCTTTTTTGGTGGGGAAATTATGTGGTCATTTCATTGCATCTTTCAGGAAAATATTTTCCACAATCCAATACACGCAAGCTATGGCTCGAATATTTTAAAGAAAAAGGATTTTTAATAAATATATCGGAAGATGAATGGTGCCAGGAATGGGATAATTGCTATGAAGAAATAGAGGTGAGTAAAATGCAAGTTGCCGGAAATTTTTTAAAATTTGCTGCAAAGATTGATTTGATTCATCTGGAAAATGCGCCTGAATTTTTAGAAAAAAAATTCATAGAGATACTTTCGTTCTATAAAACTAATTGCCACCTAAACGGTGAAACAATTCTTTAACCTGCGTTTCCCATAAAAGAGATTGATCCGCTATTTCCTTTTTATCGGCAAAATCATGAATGACTAAAATAGTCTGGTTAGTAACTTCAGATTTGTCTATACGAAATTCAAAATACTCATCGCTTGGCGAATCTTCCCAATGAAAACGAATAAATTTATTTTCTTCCTTCTCTAATACCTCAGCCTTTTCTGTAGATCCTGACCAAGTGAAATTGAAAACACCATCGCTATCAGATACTTTATCGGCAAACCATTCCTGCAAACCTGACGAGGTGGATAAAAATTCATAAAGAATTACAGGGGAGCATCTCACAGGATATTCAGTGGTATATTTTACTTTTTTACTCATTATTATTTATTATTCATTTTCTCTGTTAGTGCAATAATAGAGAAATAATTTTCTATCCGGCAGATTTTTATTTTTTTCTCAAAATAAAAATTCAGTTGGTTTTTAATTGCCCTTTAAAATTTGGAATATAATAAATAATTAATATTTTTTTTTGGAAACATACTATATTCAATCTAAATTACGTTTGCTATTGAATATTGACCGAAAACTAACAACCTGATTACCCAAAATAAAACCTCTGTATGAGTATGCGACAATTAAAGATCTCAAAATCTATAACAAATCGTGAAAGTGAGAGCCTGGAGAAATACCTTCAGGAAATAGGCCGTGTGGATTTAATTTCGCCGGATGAAGAAGTAAAACTTGCTGTATTAATCAAGCAAGGCGACCAAAAGGCACTTGACAGGCTTACCAAAGCTAATCTGAGATTTGTAGTTTCTGTAGCAAAACAATACCAAAATCAAGGACTCACGCTGCCAGACCTTATCAATGAGGGAAACCTTGGCTTAATCAAAGCTGCTCAGCGCTTTGATGAAACACGCGGGTTTAAATTTATTTCCTATGGTGTATGGTGGATCAGGCAAAGTATCATGCAGGCGCTTGCAGAGCAAAGCAGAATAGTACGCCTTCCGCTAAATAAAGTAGGCCTTACCAATCGCATTAGCCGTGCCATTCAACATCTTGAACAGGAATTTGAACGAAGCCCCACACCTGAGGAAGTGGCTACTTATCTTGATGTAGATGCAGAAGAAGTGGCTGCAACTATGCGAGTGGCCTCGCGCCATGTAAGTATGGACTCGCCACTGAGTGATGGCGAAGAAAGTACATTGATGGATGTAATGAAAAATGACAATGCCGATAGCGCAGATAAGTTTATAACCTTTGATGATTCTCTAAAAAAGGAAATTCAACGATCCTTAACGGCACTTACACCCCGTCAGAAGGAAGTGATCTGTTATTTCTACGGAATAGGTACAGATCCGATAAGCCTTGAAGACATTGGTGAAAAATACTGCCTAACCAGAGAGCGTGTACGCCAAATTAAGGATAAGGCTCTTACAAAACTTCGTACTGTGTCTCGCTGCGATCTACTTCGAGAATATATGGGAGTTTAATTCCATTGCATAATTATTGATATTTTTGATGCAATGGAGACCTATATCAATATTGGAAAAATAGTAGCTGCCCATGGGCTCAATGGTGAATTATTAGTCAGGCACCATCTGGGAAAAAAAGAATCCTTTAGTAAAATAAAAACCTATTTCATTGAAGAGCAAAAAGACACTTTTTTGCCCTGGTTTCCTATTGCAGAAAAAGGTAAAAATGATGAGGAGTCTTTAATACTGCTTGAAGGTGTGCAAGATCGTGCTCATGCTTTAATGTTGGTGAAAAAGCAAGTATGGATTAAGGAAAAAGATTTTAATGAATTAGTATCTGCCACTGCACCGATATCATTTTTAGGATTTACACTTTACAATGAGCATAAAATAGTTGGTGAGGTTATAGAAGTTATTGAGCAGCCACATCAAGTACTTTGCAAAATTATGTATGACCAAAAGGAAATGCTGATACCCGTACATCCGGATTTTATAGAAAAAATAGATAAAAAAAAGAAGCATTTGGTGGTTTCACTTCCAGAAGGATTGCTGGAGCTTTATCAAAATTTATAATAAATTTTCAACCATTTGTTTGGCTATATTTGCAACTCATTTTTCATTTTTAAATCTGATCAATTATGAGTTTGCAATTAGGCGATGTAGCCCCTGATTTCACTGCTGAAACCACAGAAGGCAAAATTAATTTTTACGAATATTTAGGAGATGGCTGGGGTGTAATATTTTCACATCCTGCAGATTATACACCAGTTTGTACTACTGAATTAGGAAGGACTGCCGCACTTCAAAATGAATTTGATAAGCGTGGGGTGAAGGTGATTGCAGTAAGTGTTGATGGCTTAGATAGCCATCAGGGATGGAAAAAAGATATTAATGAAACACAAAATGTAAATGTTCAATTTCCTATAATTGCAGATCCGGATAAAACAGTAGCGAATCTTTATGGAATGCTTCATCCTAATTCATTAGCTACAGCAACTGTTCGCTCACTTTTTGTGATTGGGCCAGATAAAAAAATCAAATTAATGATTGTGTATCCGGCTTCCACAGGCCGCAATTTTAATGAGGTATTAAGGGTTATAGATTCATTGCAGCTTACTGCAAATTATAATGTAGCTACACCGGCCGATTGGCAGTATAATGACGAGGTAGTTGTAGGAACCTCGATCAGCACAGAAGATGCAATAATGAAATTTCCAAAGGGTGTAAGAGAAGTAAAACCATATTTACGGTTTACACCTCAGCCTGAGGGGAATTAATTTTCAGAAATATTATTCCTGGTTCCTGCTTTTCTTTAATTGCGCTACCAATGCATGTATGTCTTTGGGGAGGCTGGCTTCAAAAGAAAATTCCTGACCATTTTCATCTTTAAAATTGAGTGAGGAAGCGTGAAGTGCAAGTCGGTTAAGCAGGGGCTTTTCTTCTGTATCTGTTTTTAAATTGAATTTTTTCTTAAAAGACGAAAGGAATACGGGTTTCCCATCTCCATATATTTTATCGCCAACCAATGGGTGGCCGGAGTGCTGGGCATGTACTCTAATTTGATGAGTGCGCCCTGTATGAATAATGAATTTCACTAACGAGTATAGTCCAAAATCATTGATCACCTCATATTCTGTTTGAGATGGTTTTCCTTTTTTATGAATAACCATTTCGCCTTTATGAAAAGGGTGTTCAGCTATAGGTTCGTCAATCATGCCTTGTGGCGCCGGCATAGCGCCTTTGATCAGGCCAGTATATATTTTCTGGATATTGCGTTTTTCAAAAATTGAACTTAGGTATTTATGGTATTGTTCATTTTTGGCAAATAAAATAATGCCACTCGTATCTCTGTCAAGCCTGTGTACTACAAATATTTTTCCGAATTGATTGGTAAGCATCCGGTAAAGTGATGGTTGTGTGTCATCATGACGATCGGGGATTGATAAAACTCCCGGCGGCTTATTAATTGCAATAAAGTCGTCGTTTTCAAAAATTATAGGCAGCTTTTTCAATTGTGTCTTTTTTCTTTTTCGCCAGAAGGCAGGTTGATTTTGCTTTTACTATTGCTATATTTTAATTGCCTAACTTCTTTTTCATTGAGATACCGCCATTTGCCCCTTTCTACATTTTTCTTTGTAAGGTTGGCATACATTACCCGATCCAGTCCTTTTACTTCATAGCCGAGCGACTCAAAAATTCTCCTAACAATCCTATTGCGACCGCTATGTAATTCAATGCCAATTATAGATTTGTCTTTAGAATCTGCATAAGCTAAGGCGTCTGCATGTATTTCACCATCTTCCAATTGCAGCCCCCCTAATATTTTTTCAAAATCTTTTTTTGTTAAGGGTTTGTCCAAATGTACTTCATACACTTTTTTTATGTTGAAAGAAGGGTGTGTCAGTTTTTGGGTGAGGTCACCATCGTTAGTGAGCAGTAGTACGCCCGATGTATTTCTATCAAGCCTGCCTACGGGGTACACGCGCCTGTCTGTAGCTGCTTTGACTAATTGCAATACGGTTTTTCTGTTTTGTGGGTCATTGGTAGTAGTGATGTAATCCTTAGGCTTATTCAATAAAATATACACTAAGTTTTTAGTAACAGAAATTCGTTTGCCATTATAAAAAATATCATCTCTTTCATTAACCTTGAAGGCTGGTTGTGTAATTAAATTTTTATTTACAATTACCTTGCCTGCAATAATTAATGACACCGCTTCTCTTCTGGAAGCAATTCCACAATGAGCTAAAAATTTATTGAGAGGCATCTCGCCTTCAACAATTTTTTTATTTTCCTTTACAGGAATATGGGTGTTCTCAACATTTTCCTTGACAGATGGAGAATGCTTTTTTTGAGGATATTTTTGCCTTTTATCAGGTTTTACTTCTACCGGTTTTTTATCAAAGCCTCTGGCTTTGGCAGCCCTTTTTGCTTCAAAGTGCTTTTCAATATCAGCAGCTCTTTGTTTTTTAGCCTTCTTTTTGTCCTGCTTAAATTTTTCTTTTATAGCAGCATTATTTTTAGGGTTGATGAATTGTTGAAAAGGATGTTTTGACATAACTAAATGAGTTTACTGTTATTGCAACAGGGTTAAAAAAAAGCAAATATACTTTATGCTGTACTATAATTCCAGTTGTGGAAATATGATTTTTGAAAGATAAGCGCCATCATGCCAGATACGTATGGTTGCTTTTTTAAAGTCTGATTCTTTAGCCGTTGGAATGTGTAAGAATTGTTGTGGATTCATATCTACCAAAGGGAACCAACTGCTTTGAATCTGAATCATGATTTTATGGCCTTTTAAGAAGGTGTGTGCTATGTCATTTAGGTTAATTTTCACCTCTGTGATTTTACCTGGCACAAATGGGACAGGCCGCTCATAGCTGTTTCTGAATTTCCCCCTGAATACTTCTGCACGAATCAAACGTTGAAAACCTGCCATAGGCAATCCTTTTGTTGATATTTCTGTGGAGGTGTCCGGTAGTACATCTATTATTTTTACAATAAAATCTGCATCTGTAGAAGTAGTGCTTACAAAAATATCAGCAGTGATGGGGCCAGCAAAAGTTAAATTTTGCGTAAGGGATGGTGAGGAAAATGAAATTACATCTGGCCGCTTTGCTGCGAACCGTTGATCTTCTACCATGTATTCATTATTCCGGCGGGCGTATATGCCATAGGTGTAGGGCACCGGATTAGCGGGATTACTAACATATTCTGTATAATGATCTTGAGCTCTTTTTTGATTGCTTTTTGCTTCAGTTGAAAGTAGGCCATTTTCTTTTAAATACCAGGCGGAGTATTGTACATTGTCAGGCGGCCAATGGTTGTAATGTTTCCACTCGTTGGTGCCCGTTTCAAATACGGTAGCTTCAGTAGGATTGAAGTTGGCTTTGTCTTTAAGGTAATAATTGAAAAATTTTGTTTGCAGGCTATCCTGAAAATATTGACTGGTATTGCTTCCGAAATTATAAGTGCCAAATTTATCCCAGCCATTTCTGGCCCATGCTCCATGAGTCCAAGGGCCCATTACTAAATAGTTTTTGTTTTTAGGGCTGTTTTTTTCAATGGCCTGATAGGTATGCAAAGAACCAAAAAGATCTTCTGCATCAAACCATCCGCCTACTACCAATGTAGGAATGGTAATATTTTTCAACCATTGCCTTATATTCCTTTTTTGCCAATAAGAATCATAAGTGTCATGGTCAAGATATTCATTCCAGATATAACTTTTATGATTAAAATATTGGGGAGATTGGGTATTTTTTATAGGGCCTAAATCAAGAAAAAATTGGTATGCATCTTTTCTGGAAGCATTAAATACGGCGCCCCCATAGTCTTTTACAGGGCCGTTTCTTTCCTTACCAAAATAATTCATAAAATCAAAATTATCTAACAAGAAAAAGGCACCATTATGATTGGCATCGTCACCAATAAACTCATCTGTAACTGGTGCCTGCGGGCTTACTGCCTTGATAGCAGGATGCGCACCCGGAAGGCTTGCTGTGGCATAGAAGCCAGGATAGGATATTCCGTATAGCCCTGCTCGGCCATTATTATTGGCAATATTTTTTATGAGCCAATCCACGGTATCATAGGTATCACTACTTTCATCTACTTTATTTTTATTCTTCTTATTTGGTATATATGGAGTTGCTTCAAGATTCACACCTTCGCTCATATAGCGACCTCTTACATCCTGATAAACGAAAATATATTTTTCCTTCATCAATTCTGTATTGGGGCCTAACCTTCTTGCATATTCCTCTTTCCCATAAGGGCCTGCTGAATAGGGTGTTCTTTCAATAAGAAAAGGATATTTTTCACTTTGATCAACAGGGGCATATATTACCGTGTAAAGTTTTATCCCATCTCTCATCGAAATAGTAACTTCTGTCTTAGTGAAATTATTTTTTACATAATCTGCATTTATTGAGGACTGCCCCAACAACCAAATAGGCGCAAATAATGCTACCAATGGAATTAAAATTTTTTGAATCATTATTAAAAATTCTTATTTTAAAACAGGAAGGATGATTTTGGATGCATGTGATGGTTCATGAAAAACCCTTATGGTTGACTTCTGAAATTCGCTGTCATCGGCTTTGTAAATATCCATGAATTTTTGTGGATTTCGATCTGCAAGGGGGAACCAACTGCTTTGTACCTGTATCATCATTTTATGGCCTTTTAGAAAGGTGTGTGCTACATCGGGTAATTCCCATTTTACCTCGGTAATTTTTCCTGGGGTAAATGGCTCTGGTTTTGAAAAACTATTACGAAACTTGCCACGCATTATTTCGCCTCGCACAAGCATTTGATACCCACCCATTGGGTAATCTTTGTCGTTCCCTTTTTCGGATGCAGGGTATTTAAAATTATCAGGGAAAACGTCTATTAATTTTACCACAAAATCTGCATCTGTAGTAGATAATGAAACCATCAGGTCTGCAATTACAGGACCTGCAAGAGTTAGGTCATTTTCCAGAACCCCTGTTTCAAAAGTAAGTACATCTGTACGCCGGGAAGCAAACCTCTGATCATCTGTCATGTATTCTCTTGTGCGCCTGAAATGCACCTCTTGTGTATAAGGAACAGGATGCGCTGGGTCTGAAATATATTCATCAAAATTCAAATTTCGCTTGCCTGTACCTGTTAGATTAGTAGGACTGCCCAATATTAATTTACCATTTGCTGCGAGGTATAAATTTTCTTGTTCAATCTCCTTAGGGGGCCATACATTAAATTTTTTCCAATTATTTTCTCCTGAAAAGAAAATATTTGCTTCTCCAATTTGATCAGTATTTCCCTTACCCAGTAAATAATAATTAAAGAAGGGGATTTCCAAGCTGTCTTGAAAATATGCAGATGTGTTGCTTCCAAATCTTACATTGCCCAGAAAGCTTCCTTCTCTTGACCATTGTCCGTGGTACCAAGGCCCCATTACAATACGGCTATTTGTCTGTGGACTTTGTTTTTCGTTAGCTTTATAGGAGTTCCATGCTCCGAAACAATCCTCTGCATCAAATAAGCCGCCCACCCATAGCATTGCAGGTTTTACATTATACAATCCTACTCGTGCATTTCGCTCCTGCCACCAGGCATCATAATTTGGATGGGCATATAAATCTTTCCAGAAGGGAATGCTGTCGCCCATTAGTTTTGCAAAGTTTTTTAATGCGCCGGTTTTTAAATATGCAGTATAGTTATCGTCTGAGCTAAATGAGAACCCTCTTGTATAGGTGGTAGAAGGGCGTGGGTGTGGGGTGCCAAAAAATGGATAAAAAGAAAATCCGTCCATTACAAAAAATACTCCTTTGTGATGAAAATCGTCGCCCATAAACCAATCTGTAACAGGGGCTTGAGGGCTTACAGCAACCAACGCAGGATGCCCGCTCAGTGCAGCTTCTGTTGAATAAAAACCCGGATAGGATGTGCCTGTTACCCCTACCTTCCCATTATTATTTTCTATATTTTTAACCAACCAATCAATAGCATCATAAGTATCGCTAGCTTCATCAATTTGCTTGCCGGTTTTGTTTTTTATAAATGGCCTTACATCTACAAAATGGCCTTCGCTCATATATCGGCCTCTAACATCTTGAGTAACAAAAATAAAATGCTCTCGTGCATATTTCATTTTATAAGAATTCCATATTTGCATGAAATTATTTGTGCCATAGGGCGAGCACGAATAAGGAGTACGGGTCATTAAAAAGGGATGTTTGCTTGCCTGATCTTTAGGGATATAGATAGAGGTAAATAATTTTATTCCATCCCGCATAGGAA
The DNA here is from genome assembly GCA_018268075.1 of Bacteroidota bacterium. GTDB lineage: Bacteria > Bacteroidota > Bacteroidia > Chitinophagales > Chitinophagaceae > Ginsengibacter. The sequence continues at coordinate 16,278 of JAFDXH010000182.1, forward strand.
TGTATTGTTCCAGTTTGGTATAGTTATTTACAAACCAGGTACTATCTTGGTTTTGTGCAAAAACTGTATTGAAAGAAGTGAAGAGAAAAACCAGCAGGAATAATTTTTTCATTTTTTTTTGTACAATTTAGTAATAAACAATGAGGATGCTAAAGGAATTATTAAAGTGTGTTCATGTCCGTTATACTACGATAAAAAATATTGCTTGGTTATTTGAGGCATTCCAAAGTAAATGAATAGATAGACTATGGGGAAATTACAATGTATGGTGCTGTCATAATCTTTTTCTCTCGTTAAATGAATAACATCGAAGAAGAATTAAGCAACTTAATTGTTGAAACTATAAACAGTAAAAAACAAACTGCAAGCAACAGATTGTAGTGAAAGACCAAAGTGACTTTGAAAATAAATTTGCGACTATTGGTTTATTTAAGGTAGCTACAATTTATTCTGCCTTTACTTTGGTAATCTTTAAAACGTTTGTAGGCAAATGTTGTATTACCGGAGTGCTCCCTGTATTTACTACTACATCGCCTGTTTTAAGAAATCCACGAGACCGGAGAATGCCGATCTGATCGAAAAATATATCATCCAGACTTTCTTCTTCATCATAGAAAAAGGCACGAACCCCCCAGCTCAGGCTCAATTGGTTGATCAAGCTTTTTTCTTTGCTGAAAATATACAAGAGCGATTTAGGGCGATAGCTGCTCAGCATAAATCCTGTATAGCCACTTGCAGTCATACCTATGAGTGCATCTGCGTTTACATCATGTGCAAGTTTGCAGGCAGTATAGCAAATAGCATCACTTAAAAAAGAAGGTGAGTGTGGTTGTGGCGCCAGAATATCATCCCTATTGTAATCATAAGATACTTTTTCGACCTCGGTAATTATTTTACACATCGTTTCTATTACGAGAGTAGGGTGCTGCCCTGTAGCGGTTTCGCCACTTAGCATTAAGGCATCAGCGCCTTCAAGCACCGCATTGGCAACATCTGATATTTCACTCCTGTTAGGTTTTATACGATCCATCATACTCTCCATCATTTGTGTAGCTACTATCACAGGTTTAGCCCGGTGCATACATTTACGTATTATTTCTTTTTGGATCAAGGGCACTTTTTCAACAGGTAACTCTACACCTAAATCGCCTCTTGCTATCATGATGGCATCACTTTCTATTATGATGTCTCTGATATTTGTAACTGCCTCCGGTTTTTCAATTTTGGCGATTACTTTAGATTTACAATTATTCTTTTTTAGTATTTTTTTTAACCCCTGAATATCCTTTACTTCTCTTACAAATGAAAGAGCAATCCAATCTACATCCTGAGTCATTATAAAATCAAGATCCTCATGATCTTTTTTGGTGAGTGCGGGCAAGGATATTTTTGTATCCGGCAAGTTGAGGCCTTTTTTTGAAGATAATATACCCCCCATGATTACTTCTACTTCTACATTATTATTGGGTAAAATGGCGGTTACTTTTACTTCAAGTTTGCCATCGTCTATCATAATAATATTCCCTGGTACTACATCCTTATGAAGCCCTGTATAGCTTACATAAATTTTTTCTTTAGTTCCAATACATTTTTCATTTGTGAAAATAAGTTTATCGCCGGGATTTATCTGAAGTGCATTATTTTCAATTTCGCCAACTCTTAATTTGGGGCCTTGCAGGTCAGCAAGAATTGCAATGTTATATGGAAGTGTATTGTTGATCTTACGAATTAATTCAATCACTTTTAATTTGTCGGCATGATCACCATGTGAAAAATTAAGCCGGAAAACATTTACACCAGCTACAACAAGGTCCACAAGAGCCTGATAATTATCGCAGGAAGGTCCTACTGTTGCAACAATTTTTGTACGTTTTATGGAATGAGATACGCCCGCTTTGCGATCCATTTCTCCATGGAGGTATTTGGTAATATTTTTAGACATCTTTATTTTAAGATTATTGGATTAAAGTATTCTTAACTGGAAAGGATTCTTACTATTTTCATCCACTCTTCATTGATTTTTTGCTTTCTTTTTATTGCTTGGTCAAGTGGTATATAATGCATTTTGTTATTTACAATACCAACAAAAACATTGTACCTGTTTTCTATAAGGCATTCTACGGCTGCGTAGCCCATTCTGCTTGCGATAAGCCTGTCCAGGCAGGTAGGTGATCCGCCACGTTGTATATGCCCCAGAATACAAATGCGAACCTCCTGGCCGGGTATTCTTTCCATTATTATTTTGGATAATTCGGTTGCGCCAAATTGGTCTCCTTCGGCAACTACTATTATATTTACGAGTTTTTGCCGTCCGCGTTTTTCCACCAGAGTTTTTATGATATCCTCTATGTCTGTTTTCTTTTCGGGAACTAAGATATTCTCAGCGCCAGTGGCTATTCCGCTATGAAGTGCTATAAAGCCTGAGTCGCGCCCCATTACCTCTATTATAAAAAGGCGGTCGTGTGCATCGGCAGTATCCCGTACCTTGTCAATAGCTTCTACAGCGGTATTCACAGCAGTATCAAACCCTATTGTAAAATCGGTGCCGGCTATATCTTTATCTATTGTACCGGGCAGCCCTATACATGGAATGTCAAATTCTTCACTAAAGATTTTTGCACCTCTAAAGGAGCCATCACCACCAATGATCACCAGACCATTTATTCCGAGTTTAGTCAGGTTTTCATAGGCTTGTTTTCGCCCCTCAGGAGTGTAAAATTCTTTACTACGTGCAGATTTTAAAATTGTTCCGCCTCGTTGAATTATATTGGCCACACTTTTACTCTCCATTTTCATTATATCGCCTTCTATCATACCCGAGTAGCCGCGCATAATACCAAAAACTTCCATCTTGTGATAAAGTCCAGTTCGTACCACAGCTCTGATGGCTGCATTCATGCCTGGCGAATCACCCCCTGAAGTGAGAACACCGATTTTTGTTACTTTCTTTTCCAAAATTTAATTAGTCAATCTTTATGAATCTTCCTGTTTAGGATGTGTCAAAAATACACGTTTAATAATAAAAATTGGAATAGATTTTTAACTGGTTATTTTGTATAATTTGGGTTTCTTTAAGGGCATTTGGCTAAATTTAGCTTTCGCCTTTAAAGTGAAGGAAAGAAAGGAGAAAAAAAAGCTGAATGCTTCTTTTATTAAATGAATAATAATTCAATTATCATTTTGTTTCCCTAATTGCTATGTTTGTAAATAATGAGTAGGTCGCATCCCGATATCAGAACGGTTCACATTTGCCGTTATGTAACGCCATTGCGCGAGGGGGGCTCATTGCCTGCTATTACCGAGGGGGATGATGGTTTTTTGTACGTCCTAAAGTTTAGAGGGGCAGGGCAAGGGGTAAAAAGCCTGATAGCTGAATTAATTGGTGGAAGCCTGGCCAAATTGGGCGGCCTTAAAATACCTGAAATTGTCTTTGGTAGCTTAGACGAAGCTTTTGGCCGTACGGAGCCTGACGAAGAGATTCAGGATCTCTTAAAGGCAAGCACAGGCCTTAATCTTGGGTTACACTATTTATCTGGGTCTTCAACTTTTGATGCAGCAGTGCATAAGATAGATCCATTATTGGCTTCTAAAATAGTATGGTTGGATAGTTTTATAAAGAATGTGGACCGCACAGTAAAAAATACGAATATGCTTTGGTGGAATAAGGAGCTTTGGTTGATAGATCATGGGGCCTCCTTATTTTTTCACCATTCCTGGAATGAATGGGAAAAGCAGGCTACCAGCCCATTTATACATATTAAGGATCATGTACTGCTACCACAGGCGTCCAAAATGGAGGAAGCGGATGAATATTTTCATTCAATTTTTAATGAAGTAATTTTTTCAGATATTGTACAAAGCATTCCGGAAAAATGGCTGTTGGTAGATGCGCCCTTCGAAAATGTGGAGGCACATAGAGATGCTTATAAATTTTACTTAAATAATCGGTTTAAACATTCAGATAAATTAGTAACAGAAGCAAAGCATGCAAGAGAAAGTATTATTTGAATATGCGGTGATAAGAATAATGCCACGTGTAGAGCGTGGTGAATTTATTAATGCGGGCGTAATGCTTTATTGTGCTTCTAAAAAATTCTTAAAATTGAAATATGAGGTTCAAAGCCATAAGATTAATGCGCTTTGTTCTGATTGTGATCTGGAAGAAATCAGATCTTATCTTAATATCTTTCAAAGAATTTCTGATGGGGATGGTACTGCAGGGCCAATCGCCATTTTGCCGCGGGCAGAGAGATTTCGATGGCTTACTGCTACACGCAGTACGATTGTTCAGGCTTCGCAGGTACATCCTGGATTGTGTGAGGATCCAGAAAAAATGTTAGATGCTTTATTTAGAAAATTAATATTGTGACAATAGAAGAAGTAAATATTGCAAAGGAGGCTTGTTTTTTAGAAAATAATCACTCTTTTTTTAAGTGAATAAAAGAAAAATGAAATTCAATGATTGTTTTTTCGATAAAAAGTTTGGTTCAAAGTCATTTTCACCTATTTTTGCAATCCTTTAAAAAAAAGGGGAATCAAATTTTAATGATTCGGTAGCTCAGTTGGTAGAGCAATACACTTTTAATGTATGGGTCCTGGGTTCGAGTCCCAGCCGAATCACAAACCCCAGTATAAAAACTGGGGTTATTTTTTATGCCATACTCAGATTCATTCAAAAATAAAGTGGTTGTGATTACTGGAGGTACCGATGGTATAGGTAAGGCATTAGTAACCGAATTTTTAAAACGAGGTGCAAGAGTAAGTACATGTTCCAGAACTGCCGAAAAATTATTCGATTTATCCAAAGAATTAAATTCATTATCACTTCTCACGGTGAAGGCAGATGTGAGTAAAGAAAGCGATTGCGCTCATTTCATTGCAGAAACTTTAAACTCATTTGGATCTATAGATATTCTAATAAATAATGCAGGCATTTCTATGCGGGCGCTATTTCAAGAAACCGAAATGGAAACGCTGCGAAGATTAATGGACGTCAACTTCTGGGGCTCAGTTTATTGTACTAAATATGCTTTAGAGTCTGTGTTGAAGCAAAAAGGCTCCATTGTAAGTGTATCTTCCATTGCAGGATACCGCGGCCTTCCGGGCCGTAGTGGATATAGTGCCAGCAAATTTGCCCTCAACGGATGGATGGAGGCACTACGCACAGAATTGCTGGATAGTGGTGTAAATGTATTGTGGGTATGCCCAGGCTATACCACCAGCAATATACGAAACGCCGCACTGAATAAGGATGCCCAACCTCAGGGTGAAAGCCCTTTGAATGAAGGTAAATTAATGAGTTCTGAAGAATGCGCATTACGTATTATAAAGGCAATTGCAAAGCGGAAGAGAACTCTTGTAATTACATTTACAGGAAAGGAAACTGTTTGGTTAAATAAATTTTTCCCTTCCCTTGCCGATAGGCTTACAAAAAAATTCTTTTTCAAAGATGGTGAGCTTATAAAGTGAGTTGCCCTCATTTTTAAAAGCCAATCAAAACAATTTGGTATTTTTAATCACTTTTCAGTGATCAATCTTTTATAAAAAAATGGCACTTATTACCCTTACATCTGATATAGGAAGGCAGGATTTTTTAACTGGTGCGGTAAAGGGGCAATTAATGTCTGTTGATCAGGATTTTAAAATTATTGATGTATCTCATGAGCTGTCGCCTTTTAATTATCCTCAGGCAGCATACGTTTGCAGCAATGCAATTAAAAACTTTCCGGTAGGCACATTTCATATTATTTTATTGAACTTGTTTGATAAAAGGCCTGAATATTTATTGCTAATAGAACATGAAGGCCAATTTATTGGCTGTGCAGATAACGGACTTATCACAATGATTTTGGAGGAGGTGCCTCAAAATTTGGTCAAGCTTCCGCTAAAAAGTTCAGAGCAGAAAAATATTTTAAATTGTGCAAAGGTATTAGGGGAAGCATACAAGCAGGTACAGGAGGGAAAATCCTTGAAGGATATTGGCCTGCCTATAGAATCTATTCAAATCAAAAATCCACTAAGAGCTTTACTTGGGCCAAAACATATAGAAGGCCAAATAATTTTTATTGACAATTTTGAAAATGTAATAATAAATATTACTAAAGAGCAATTTGAAGAACAAAGAAAAGGACGCAGTTTTAAAATTGTTTTTACAAGAGATGAAGTAATAGAGAAAATTAGTGAATCTTATGCCGATGTCAGTGAAAGTGAAAAACTGGCGCTCTTTAATTCGGCCAACTATCTTGAAATAGCTATCAATAAAGGAAATGCCGCAGGGCTTTTTGGTTTGGAGGGTTATATGGACCGGCAAAACACACAAACGCAATACATGCAAAACAGATTGTTGTATCAAACGGTGAAAATCTTTTTTGAATAGCGATTTTCTTAAGAATTTAAGGCCTTAATTTCATACATTTACCAATCACCTAAAAATCTAAATTATGAAGAGGATTCTATTTCTTTTTGCCTGCATCTTGGCGGGGAATATTGTATTAGCCCAGGTGCGTATGCCTGCACCATCTCCAACTGAATATGTGAAACAGGATTTCGGATTGTCATCTATAGAACTCACCTATTCAAGACCAAGTTTGAAAGGGAGAAAGATTATAGGCGTAGTAGAGCCATGGAATGTATTGTGGCGTACAGGAGCGAATGCGGCCACAAAGATTACCTTCAATGACGCAGTAAAAATTGGGAATACTAAAATAGACAGTGGCTCTTATGCCATTTATACTATACCTCAAAAAAATGGAATTTGGCAATTCATTTTAAATAAGGGATTTAAAAATAGTGGTGTAACAGGCTACGATCAAAAGGACGATATTTTAAGAATAGATGTAAAAGCAAATAAAAATACCCAAAAGGTAGAAACACTTACCATGCAGTTTGCAAAAGTGTTACCCGAAAGTTGTGAACTTACGATCGCCTGGGAAGAATTTAATTTAGCAATCCCTATTACTACAGACATTAAAGATCGTGTAAGGAGGCAATTAGAAAGCGCATTGTTGAGCGATAAGAAGCCCTATTGGCAGGCAGCCCAGTATTACAATGATTTTGAAAACAATAAAACCAAGGCGCTGGAAATGATAAATTTGGCAATCGCTCAAGGAGGCACACCACCATTTTATCAAGTATATTATAAGGCAAAGCTTCAGAAGGAATTAGGGGACAAAAAGGGGGCTATTGCCACAGCAAAACAGTCACTTGAATTATCAAAGGCTGCAAAGAATGATACTTATGTATTGATGAACGAAAAATTAATTGAGGAATTAAAATAGTTTGATAACAGAAGAACGGTATTATTATTTAATGGTATGCTGAATTATTACAAAGAAAGTACTCGTAATATATTTCGAAGCAAAATTATTTTATAAAATCAGTAAGCTTTTGTAGGTAAATTTTAGCCCCGATATTCTTCCTATCCATCTAATGACGGGAATGGGACACTCACTTTTTCAAAAAAATAGTTCAATATTGAATTAAGATATTGTGGTATATATATGTTAAGCAATAGAAAGTTTTCTGATTGTTTATACCCATTGGCAAAAATGTGCACGCTTTTTGAAGGGCAATGATTATGCCCCGTATTGTAATGATAGATGATGAAGAGGACCTCTTAAAAGTTACCCAAAACCTTCTGGGCAAAAAGGGGTTTGATGTATCCTGTTTTAATAATTGGGAAAAGGCAGAAGAGTCTATATCCGCCAGTCCGCCCAATTTGATATTATTGGATGTTTTTCTTTCAGGCGTAGATGGTTTAGAGGTGTGTAAAAGATTGCGCACTTCCCATGCTACACGCTACATACCCATCATTATTCTCTCTGGTTACCCCAAAATGGCCGGTACTGCTATTTATGAATTTGGAGCTGATGAATTTATCAGTAAACCATTTGAAGAAGAAGACCTGATTCAAAAGATTCATAAGGTTTTATGGAGGCGGCATCAATCAGTTTAGGGTACTTATTGTATATACTTTACTAAAAAACTTTCTATCATGCTGCAAGGCACAAAAAAAGGCTTATCAGTTATTTCCAATTGAAGGTTTTGGCCTTGCACAATATAATCGCCCTTAATATTGTTTCCAAATACAGTTACTTCAAAATGACCATTTGAAGTATCGCCTTCAAATAAACCATTTTGACTTTCTATAGCACTTTTGGCCTGTTCCACTGCTACTTCAGGGGGGGCAGAAAATGGTAAATTAAATTTACACGACATTATTATTTTTTTTAGATAGCTAATAAATAAATTGTAGGATTAATTCAGTATTCAGTTTTGTCAACTTTATTATTCCATTGCTCAAAAATACTTTGAGCTTTATCACTTTTTAAGTGAATCATGGGGATTTTTCTTTTATCAGGATCAGCCTTTATTTCGTCATATATCATTGAGTCGTCAAAGCCTGATGCAGCAGCATCATGGCGTGTATTGGCATAATAGATTTTTGAGGGCCTTGCCCAGTATATAGCGCCAAGGCACATGGGGCAGGGTTCGCAACTCGTATAAATCTCACATTCGGAAAGCTGAAAAGATTTTAAATTATTGCAGGCATCTCTTATTGCTACCACTTCTGCATGCGCGGTTGGATCATTCGAACTAGTGACCCTATTATTTCCACGGCCTACAATTTCATTTCCTTTCACCACTATACATCCGAATGGGCCACCTTCATTATCTAAAATAGCTTTTCGGGAAAGCTCAATAGCCTGAGCCATAAATTGTTCTTCTCTTGTCATAAATAAATATCAATATTGTTAAGATTAAAGTTCTGTCTTTTTTTACAAAATGAAGTAATTAAAATGTACTGGGGATAAAATAAATTAATCGAAGGCGTTTGAAATTTCTTCTTGATCTAAAAGCAGAGCAGAGAGGGTGCATTTAATTTCCAAATGTGGAAAATAGAAAATGAAAATTGAGATAATTTTCAATGCACCTTTTGCCGATTGCCAATTTTAAAGTCACATATTTGTATTTCCAGCCTCTTGAAAAAAAATAAACTGTTAACTTTAGATTTCACAATAAAAAACTAATGATGCCCGATTCTTACAAAATACTGGCGATAGATATTGGGGGCTCTCACATAAAAGGTACGGTACTTGATATTGATGGGAATTACTTACAAAAGTATCAGGCGAAGGTTACGCCATCACCTTCTACTCCTGCTAAAGTTGTAGAAACGATAAAGGAGGTTGCGGCTCTTTTTCCTGAATACGACAAGATAGCCGCAGGCTTTCCTGGCTATGTGAAAGATGGGGTGATAAAAACTGCACCAAAATTAGGAATGGAAGCGTGGAAAGATTTTCCACTTGCACAAAAGCTTCAGGAAGTGCTGGCAAAGCCAACATTGGTAATAAATGATGCAGATTTTCAAGGGCTCGCATTGGCTAAGGGCGAAGGAGTGGAGATGATTATAACCTTAGGCACCGGATTAGGATCTGCTTTACTAAAGGATGGTAAACTTTGCCCACATCTTGAAATGTCTCAACATCCTTTTACAAAACGGAAAAATTATAATGATTATATAGGCCAAGAAGCATTAGAAAAATTAGGGAAGAAAAAATGGAATAAACACTTAAAAAAAGTAATTGAAGTATTGAGAACAGTTTTCAATTACGATCATCTCTACATTAGTGGAGGCAACAGTGAATATATTAATTTTCCGATAGATAAAAATATTTCAATTTGTGGAAATAAGGATGGCATAAAAGGTGGGGCAGTATTATGGAAGCAACAGGAACAACATGCCTAAGGTAATTTATAAATTCAGGTACTAATTTTTTAATGATAATGGTAAAGAAAATAGGACTGGCTGCAGATCATGGTGGTTTTGAATTAAAGGAAATCATTTCTGGATATTTAAAGGATAATGGGTTTGAAGTGGCAGATTATGGTGCCTATTCTTTGAATAAGACAGATGACTATCCGGATTTTGTTATTCCGCTGGCACAAGCCGTTTCACAAAATAAAATTGATCGTGGCATTGCTATTTGTGGTAGCGGTGTAGGGGCTTCTATTGCTGCCAATAAAGTGCATGGAGTAAGAGCAGCACTCATTAATGATTATTTTTCCTCCTATCAAGGGGTAGAAGATGATCACATGAATTTATTGTGCCTTGGTGGAAGAGTAACCGGTTATGCAGCAGCTCTTGAATATGTAAAATCATTTTTAAATGCATCGTACTCCCAATTAGAAAGGCATCTCAGAAGAATTAATAAAGTGAACAACCTGGAAAAATAATTAAATTTAAATGTGCTTTTTATGAAGTATAAAATTCTTTTTTGTGATATAGGTGGCGTATTATTATCCAATGGATGGGGCCACGAGTCCAGACAGGCAGCCGCCCAAAAGTTTGGCCTTGATTATGAAGAAATCAATATACTGCACAATTTTATTTTCAATGTATATGAAATCGGTAAAATATCTCTGGATGAATATCTGGATATCGTGATCTTTCATCGCCCCCAAAAATTTTCCAGAAAGGTTTTTAAAAATTTTATGTTTAGTCAAACTACTCAATTACCCGACATGCTGCCCTGGATGATCAACTGGCGAAAGAAATACCCCGACCTGAAGGTGATCTCAATAAATAATGAAGCAAGAGAATTAAACGAATATCGTATTAACCAATTTGGGCTACATCGTTTTTTTGATGCATTTGTTTCTTCTTGTGAAGTAGGTATGCGTAAGCCCGATCCGGGTATCTTTCAGTTGGCTCTTGGAATAGCTCAGGCACCTGCAGCCGAATGTTTATATTTTGATGATAGGGAAATGCTGGTGGAAGCCGCAAAAAAACAAGGTATTGATGCATACCACCATATTGACTTTTCTAACACCAAAAAATTCTTACTTAGTTTAAAATAATTGAGTAGTATTGTTTTTTATTTGCTCCCTCCCTGACTAAGATACCACTGCTTAATTTATTACTGGAAAGACTTAATTTTTTTTATGAGAAAGGTTATTCTGACTGTTTTAGCAATAATAGTTTTATTGATAGTAGGGTTTGCATCCTATATTTATTTTGCACTCCCTAATGTAGGAAAAGCGCCCGATTTAAAAATATCTTATACCCCTGAAATGGTAAAGCATGGGGAGTATCTTGCCCGGCATGTTTCGTTATGTATGGATTG
>JAFDXH010000183.1 GCA_018268075.1 Bacteroidota bacterium
AGGTGAACCTCCCGAAATTTTACCTCAACCACAATGACGCTTTTGGATGGTTGAGCAAATGCCGTAGAACAAAAAGTAGAGACAAAAGTCAAAAACGAAAGTATGGTTTTCATGCAAATGCCTGTTTAATTATAATTTGTGGATGGATGTTGCAAACGAATGTTTTTATTAGTGGCAGGTCTATGTTGTAGTATTTAAGTTTTTGAGAAGCCACTATATGATATGTTCAGTTGCTTTCCATACATTTCTACAGACTACTTTGTTATTAACAGCATTACAGTATTAATGGGATTGCATTGACTGGTTGTTAAAAATCTCTTTTAGCTTTGGTTCAATCGTTGTTATATCGCCACCCAGACTTTTTTCAACAATATACCCTTCGGGGGATATAAGCACATACAGTGGAATGGCTGATACCTGATAAGCATAGGCGATCCCGTATCCAATTCCTTTAAGGTCAGTTCCCTGGGGCCAAGTCATTTGATGTTTCTTTATTGCGGACTTCCACTTTGTTTTATCTGTATCAACTGAAATACTAAGGATTTTTAGTTTCTGTTCGTGATTATATTTTTTTTCAAACGCTCTTAACACAGGTAAATTCTCTATACAGGGCATGCACCAACTCGCCCAGAAATCAATCAATAGCCAGTTGCCTTTATAGTCGGATAGTTTGATCAAGTTGCCCCCTGTGTCATATATTTTAAAAGAAGGAGCAAGTCCATGAGTTGGTATGGTAGAGTATTTATCATCTAAAAGTGCAAACTGTTCCGAAAGTAGCCATGCCTGATAATTATCTTTTTTGGCCTGCGGGGTCAGTAAGTTAAAACATTTTGTTGCTACACTATCCGCATGCTGAAGAATATTGGTCTGATCTATATACAACCGAATGACGGCGGCGCTAAAAGGGGAAGAAACATGACTTTTTACCCAATCAACTGTAAATTTTTTTATTGAAGTCTCTACTGTTTTCAAACTATCAGAAAGGGATTGATTGACGGTATTCTCATTGGCGATTCTTTCTTGTATTTCGTAATATGGTTTTGATATATTTGCTAAATTCTTGTAAAATTCATTTTGTTCCATAGCAATTTCATCACCTGAAATGATGGGTTTATTTAATGCTTCATTTATTGTAAGCCGGATTGATGATCCCAATTTAAAAAATATCGGGAAATGAAAATTCTTTGAGACGTTGGGACAACTAATGAAATAGACATCCCACCATTTTTCTGCATTGAACATAAATGTAAACTCACCTTTCATTACGTATGCCGAGTCCTTGTATCCCTTTGTTGAAACTATATATACCAGGTCATTGTCCTTTGCCCCTTCAATATAACCTGTTACTTTGGTAAATTCATTTTGGCTAAAGGCATTATTGAAAACGCACAGAAACAGTAAAAAAATACTCCGGGAAGATATTTTCATTTGAGTAGTTTTAATTTTCAGTTTTAGTAAAAAAAAATGGATTGCTTGTTAAAGTGATAATTGTTCATCCTATTGTAACATTTTATAAAATAAATGAGTTCAATGAATTATGAACTCATTTATTTCATGAGAAGACGATTCTTAAATGCACCATTTCCCGGTAGCAGGATATGACTTGTTTACACATTGTTGGCCAACCCTACAGTCACTGTCGCTTGTACAACTGCTCCCGGCATTAACTTTTATACACATCTTAGGGAACCCTGATAGCCCGGCACATTTATACCCTGGCTCACAATCCGAGTTGCTTTGACAATTTCCGCTACCGCCTTCGCCCCCCAGCACTCTTTTTAATTGGTCTCTTGTTAGTACCTCCGTGTTAGCTTGGTCCTGAAATCTTAATTTCAATTTTTTCATAAAAATACTTTTTTTAGATAAAAAATAATTTAACAACCCAAAGTTCCAACCCTTCGATGCACTATAAGTGCATCGAAAGAATTTTTCCTGAAGATTTCGAACATTTTAAAATAATAAAAATGGGTACGAAGCCACTATGGAAATACCGGCTATTGTTGTCACACTGGACGATCAAGTTCACCTCCAGTAAAGAATTTCTTTGTGATTACATGGATTCATCGGATCAACTTGCTCTATTTGCCTTTCTTTAAGTGGGGGTAACTCCATATAGTTATTGTAATTTCTTTTTAAATATTCTTCATAACCCAGTGGAATAAAAAATTTGCCATCTTCAAAATCACATTCCCTAAGTTGAGCAATTTCATTAGGTAGATAATATGAATTGGCTTTGGTAAGATTTAGCTCATAACTATTTATAAAACATAGTTCACCGTCCAACACATATTGATCGTAAACAAAGATGTCCACCTGGATACCATTGTGCCATTTGACATTAGGGTGCTTATCTTTAAAACCACGGTAGTTGCTATATTTATCCCTGAATTTAGCTTCTATCAGATGACCCTGGGTATAATGTGGATCTGTATTTTCATCCTGAAAGAAGATATCATCAGGCAGTTCCTTTTGTATAACTTTCTTCATCTGTTCAAAATCCGGTCGCATCATCCCTATATCAGCCTCAATATCCCAGGGTATAAAACCTTTATGTCTTACAGCACCAAGCATTGTACCATACTCCAACCAGAATGGGAGATCATATTTTTCGCTGACCAGAGAAATTATTTTGATCATTCTTAGGATGATGGCATGCACCATTTCAATAGGTTCAGTATACAAATTTCTATTATCTTCCGGAAATTCTATTTTGCTCATACCAACGAATTTATTGCATGTATCAGCTTGTCATTATCCTCTCTGGTCTTTACCGCAACCCGTAAATATGCCTTTCCTGAAATTCCTTTCTTGCTGTTACAGTCTTTTACGAGGATGTTATAATCCCTGAAAAGCGAAAAAGCCAGGTCTTTGGAGCTTCGTCCATTTAGCAATTCTAAAAAGACAAAGTTTGCGTCGGAATTAAAAACACTTAGATTTTTATTTTTTGATAACTGGGTACTCAGGTAATTTCGTTCATTTTGAACTTTTTTACACGCATCAATATAGATGCTTCGATATCTTGGAAACAATTCAAAGAAATATTCAGCGATTGAATTAATATTCCATATCGGGAGTTTACTTCTTACCCTCTGGCGTATTTCTTTGTTGCTCGTAAATAATGCACCTAATCTAAGACCTGGGATCCCGTAACTCTTACCCATGCTTTTGATGATAAAGAGATTGTTGTATGTGCGTAAGATATGATTACTAAGGAGTGATACAGGTGTGCCGCTAAAATCAGCAAACGATTCGTCAACAATTAAATATTTCCTGTTTTCTTTTAAATAATCTAACATGGACAAAATGGTATCCCGTTTGAGCCCTTTTCCCGTTGGATTGTTAGGGTTAATAAGAATGATACAGTCGCATGTTGTAGAAAGATTTTTGATCATTGTAAGGTCCGGAAGAAAATCCGGTGCGGTGAGTTTTGCGGTTCTGATTTTTGGCTTTTCGACCCGGTTGATGTATTCATCAAAAGTTGGAGTAAGGATACCGAAAGTACAATTCAATATGCCTAAAACACATTCGATCATTTCAGAAGCTCCATTTGAAACAATGGTATACCCGCTTTTAACCTGAAATGTTGTTGCTGCTAAATGATTGATCGTCGTTCCACCCGAAGGATAATTATCTAAGAGCCTGGGTAAGGCATTTTTAAGTTCATTTATTAATCCATCCGGCGGAAAGAACGGATTACTCAGATAAAAGAAATCAATTATTTCCGAAGACCGCCATAATCCGCCATAACTTTTTAGCAGGCTATTATATTTATGTTCAGGGTCGGAAAATTGCAATATTGCATGAAATAAGTCTACGGCGTTATCTATCTCTATCCATTTTTCTTTTTTGCCGGCTTTATAAATCTCAAAGTGTTTATTCAATATGCTGTCGGTAATAATGTCTTCATAATAAAGACCCAGTTGTTTTTTTTTAATAGCATTTTTGATCAACGGCATGAATATTTCTCTCGAAAATTGTTTAGAGAATTTATAGATGTTTATGGTCTTTAAATACGATTCTCTGTATTCTTCCGAATTTGACTTTCTGAGGGTATAGCGGCCATTACCCGAAGGCGCCAAAATTGTGCCATTCATCCATGGTTTCAATGCTGATACGCCGACAATATTGGCGCAGTCAGAATGCAAAAAAGACCTAACTATATTTACATCAAATGGTGATCATCTTCAACAATTACAATTACATCGTCCTCATTGGCGATGGCCATCTGAATTACCTTCCTTATACTTTTCCATAGACCTAAAGCTCCAACTCTATTTTTGCAGGCTTCGACAATTTTTATGTCAAATTCCGGTTTATTCTGAAACTGCTTCTTTATATGCTTTAGCCTTTCCACTCTCTCCGGCAGGTTGATGATATAAGTGGGTACCGTGAGGTTAACCATGCCTTTAAAGGAGCCATTGAAGCGAGGCGCCTCTTGATAATATTTTGTTACGGAGTTTAATATGTCGAAGGTTTCAACACTGTTTTTGAATAATTTGGAGACCCTGCCTTTCTCATTGTTAAATTTGGTTGCATCAGAATATCCGAAATCTTTTTGAATGGATATAAAAGGGAATACAACAAGTTTGTTCTTCGATAACGAACATAATTTTAGATCCGCACTATCATGCTCCTTAAACTTTGAATTTAATATTTTTGGATATAACTGTTTGAATATAATAATAAATTGTGTTCCCGTAAACTTATCTACCCAGTATAATGAACTACTTATTCTGAAAATAGTCTGAACCCAGCTTACTCCGCCGGATAAAATATCCGCTTTTTTTTCTATGGCTTCTGTAATGGCCGCAAATAAATGTTGCGAAGAATAGTTGCCTGTGAATTGGTGATCGTCTTCGCATATCAAAATAAAATCTGATGCCGGATCAGCCAAATCCCGCACAATATGCCTGATCGTTTTCCACAACCCGACCCCACCAACTTTGTGCTTTATCGCTTCAACGACCTGAACAACAAATTCCTTTCTGATTGAAAATTCTTTTAAGATATTTTCTTTTCTGTCTTTTCGTTCTTTTAAATTGATAACGAATGTTTGAATACCGGTCATTGTAGAAAAACAATTTTATATTTCACTATTTGCCTATTCGATGTTTCGGGTTAATTATACGATAGCCTGCAATCATTACTTTAGTATTCTTAAAATTTGAATCTCACTGTAAGGATTACCTGACGCGGTCTCATCTGGAGATAATTTCTTATTATTGAATAATCGGAGTTATAAAGCATTGTATACGTTTTATTATTCAGGAGGTTCAGGCAGTTGATCTCTATATCTATTTTTTGTTTAGGTAGTGATGCACGGTATAGAATATCTATAAATAGTTGCCCTCGCTCTGATTTCAAATTTGTGGTGTAATAGTCTGTATTTATAGTAAATGTTTGATTCTCCGCTGGAAAAATCCCCACATTCAGCGTATGGCTGCTCGTAGTTATTTTAACCATTGCCTTATCAGATAATGTATTGTCAATAAATAATACGGTTGTTGCATATTGTACATTTATGTATTTAAGGCTGGTGTTGCTTATCTCAAAAGAACCTCCATAGGTACGTGTGTTCATATTTTCCAGGGAGTTATTAAGCATCCAATCGGCGCTTGACCAACCGACAGCACGCTTCACTTCGTCGCGTCCAGATACCTATCAATCATTTTTTTTAGTTCAGCACTGCCAGGTCCCGGAGCATGCTCATCTATGATATTACCATTCTTATCAATTAGCAGATGCCTCGGTAAAGATGCTATGTTGAATTTTTTGTTTAGTTCGGAATTTTCGAAATCATTTATGATAAATGAATTTTCGGTATTGATATGTTCCGATTTAGCAGCATTTTGCCAGGCACTAAATTTTTGATCTGTTGAAATATATATAACGCTTAGTTGTTCTGCTTTATAGTTTTGAGAGAGTTTTTTGGTATTCGGCAATTCTTTACGACAGGGCAGGCACCAGCTTGCCCAAATGTCTATGTATATCATTTTGCCACGATGTTTTTCAATTAAAGCATCCCAGTTTGTAGTTGTTTTATGAAAACTAACCAGCTCGTTTTTTGTGCTTTTCAAGTTTTTCATTGCAATCTCAAGCTTCAGATATGCAACATAAGCGTTATTGTTATTGTTTTGGCTATTCAGGTATTTTAAATAATACGGGTTATCGGATTTTAGCCCTTTACCCAACTGCTCCTTTAATGTGATAAACAATAGAAATTCTTTTGTTCTGCCTGTGAAGTAGGTATCTGTAACATTAAAGGTATTCTCCAAATATGTTGCACCCCGGGTTTTCAGATGTTTAACCAGATACTGCCGGTATGCGTATGCACTCATTCTGTATATCATATTATCAACGCAGCTATCACACTGATAGTCTTTGTTTAAAACTGTGTCCTTATTTGCAATGAAGGCGGGAGGATTTTTTATTTGAATAGTCGCAGAGCTTAAAATGCTGAAAAGATTTGCCAACTTAAGGTAATGAAAAAATTGTTTGGCATATATATAAAATGTTTCAGTTACAGGATGATTTTTACGGTATTGTTCCAAAAAGGAAAGCCCCTTTGCTTCCTTGTTATTTTCAAACTTTTCAACAGTTGGGTAGGTAACAGCATAAAGTCTTTTCCCAAGACTGATAGCTGCATTTGTTTTGAAATATTCCGGATAGTTTTTATCAAACTTCGGAAAAAAGGCAAGCTCATTGTTTCTCTCCTTTGAAGCACCGGTGAGATGAATTTCACTATTTGTAGAAGTCATTTGCAGATCTTCACCAGGTAATATATAAAAAGGAATTCCGGTAGCTGTATTAAATAATAATGCAGGCTTTGCTAATGATAATTTTCTTTCAGTCTGTCCATTTGATATATTAAATGGTCCATCCGTATCATTAAATAGATTGGAATAGAAGAAAGTAATATTTACATTACCTGCACTCGTTAACTTTATTGAAGTTGTCTTAATAAGTGGGGTGGTATTCTGTGACAGAACGATGCTGGTGCAGCTTATTAAGGCAAATGTAAAAATTATTATTTTTAAATCAGTCATGTTTTATCCTTATTAAAGTGTAAATATCATACTCGAATTATCTGAGTATGATATTTACACAAATTGTATTTTATGAGTTGCATGGATTCATGGACGACGGACAGCTATCGCAGCACCATTTTCCTCCCGAAGCGGCCGCAGCGCTGATCGCCTCCGCTTTAGTCATTCCGCAAGTGTACCAGTCAAATCCATTTGCTACGTGATGCTCACAGCAACAACCATTTCCTCCACCCCCACCTGCGCTACCCCCTCCTCCCGTAATTTTCTTTAACTGCTCTCTGGTCAGCACTTCGGTGTCGCCAAAATCCTGAAATCTTAATTTAAGCTTTTTCATTTGTAAAAATTTACTTGTTTAACAATCGCTTTCAACTGTTATTACTGCATGGTGTGACAATTAAAAAGCATTTACAAATGCGAAACTAAAAACCTTCGTGGCAGTATTTTTGCCACGAATGAAATTTCTTACATTTTTTTACAAGGCACAAAAATGGCTTTTTCCGAGAAGCAAAGTTTTTCCGGCCCGCCAACTTTTGCTGCTTCTTCCCTTGTTAAAGGTTGCCCGTATTCCATAAAAACGCACTTGGTCATTTCACCATTCCTGCCATAATAATACGTTTTCCTGTGACGGTCATATTTTATATCCGCACCTAATGCCTTCATTTGCTGCAGAAAATTGGTCATCGCTCTTTTAGAGAGCCCGTTCTTCCGTGCAAAAGTATCGAGGTCGCCGGTGGCTTTTTGTTTAATTAGGTAATTAATATACTCTATCCTTTTGTGGTCTCTTTCTAACGACATACGATTAGTTTAATAGTCAGTATCAGGCTAATTATTCTGTCAGAAAATATTTCAACTCTGCAACATTATATACTTCCGGCAACTGATACCCATTCACAAAAAATGTAGGCGTAAACTGTATTTCCATGTCATCACACCATTTTTTCATCGCCACAATTTTATCTTTCTGTTGAGCAAGCAGTTCGTCGGGTAGGGGGTATTGTTCTGTAAAAGCCTTATAGTCTTTTACCGGTGCGTTATACCAGTCGTCAAGCGCCTGCCGGGTAGCTTTTTCGTTTCCATCGGCGGCTATTGCCAAAAGATGTTTTACAGGCGGGGTCTTTATATCCGCTTCTTCCCCGGTGGCGGTAAAGATAATTTGCACCTGCAAGTCGGCGTTGCTTTCAACCAGTTCCTCTATTACTGGGTGTGCCCGGGCGCAGGGCCCGCAGTAGGGATTACAAACTTTAATCAACTTCCATTTTGCATCGGGGTTTCCTATGGTGATACCTAACCCCTCAGCCGATGGCACCACTTTCTTCTGCCTGCTTAGTATGGCATCAAAAACCTGGTCATTGTGTTTAAACCTTTGCAGCGTATTATAGTGTGTTCTGCCTTCCTTCGCCTTTTTGAGCGTCGGAATAGCAATGTATAATACGAGCGCCGGAAGCATAAAGCAGCTTAACAATGCCATATATACCGGGAGCGGCATTAGGCTAAATGAGAAATCATACAACCCGCCCGTTAGGGCAATCAGGAAATGGATGGCGATTACCACCTGCACCGCGAGGCATAACAAACACCATTGCTTAACCACCCTCCATTGATAGTACACAGAGAAGAAAGTATAGGGCAATACCGCCAGGCCGATAAAGGCCAGCAGCGACATAATTCCCGGGTTGCTATGGTATAAAAGTAGTTGTGCAAGGAGCATGCCGGTAAAATAACAAAACACGATACTGCTCCAGCCTATACCCATCATTCCCGACGCTTTTGACTGCAGAACCGCGGCACAATTCACTTTTCTCCCTGCCTGGCATATATCTTTTACTAAGGGGTTGTGATGATCAATCTCAAATAAAATGAGCAAAAAACTTATAGTAACTCCTGCAAAGGATGTGAGTAGAAATAAAACAGGGAAAATAATTGTATTGAAAGGTTGTGCTGCCAAAAGTGATATGATATGTGTCAGCACCAAAACGGGGAGTATAAACAGGGCAAAAGTATCCGCAATATTATTTTTCTTTTCAGCTTTCTTTTTTTTACTGTAATCTTTTTCCGCTATTGCTTCCAAACGGTCTATCAACAGTGCATGGCCGGTAAATCTTTGTTTGAAAGCGTTGATATCTTCAGTAATTAATCGTCCTTTATCCGCATGTTCATATATAATGCTATTCCGTTTTACTTCATGTACCAGCACAAACATTTTTTCCCGCGAAGGGGGATTTATAACATGGGCTATAAACGGAACCGGGAATGCTGAAAGATTTTCAACTTTTGTTTTTAAGGCGATATTTTCAATATTGTAGGTATGCAAAAAGTCCGAGATACTGAGCAGGCTTGGATAATCGGGATGTGCTTCAAGGGCAGTTTTAATGGTTGTATCCGTTATGTTTATTTTCTTGTTCCTGATAAACCGGATAGTTGTTTTTTCACAGTTGTGCAGAGGTGTAAGAAGTTGCATGGTAAGTGATGTATCTGCAATTAAACAATTTGAATCTAATTCTAAGGTAAGTTATTTATCAATATACATCCACGAATTAAGAAATATTCACAACGGGGTGGGGGGTATATGGAAGCACTTACTATCCCATAAAATACACACTTTATACGGTTGTGTGTTTTAAATTAATCAGTAATTTGTAACCATATTTATTGCTTTAATGAGAAACTTTAGCCATTTTATTTTTTACAAGCAGCTCAACGCCATGGATTGTGGCACCACCTGCCTCAAAATGATTTCAAAATTTTATGGCACTTATTTTAATACAGATACCCTCAGGCATAAATCGGGCTTTAACAAGTCAGGAGTTTCTTTACTTGGCATAAGCGAAACTGCGGAAGAGTTGGGTTTCAGGACGAGGGGAGTTAAAATTCCTTTTCGGCCATTGCAACAGGTGGCAACTCCCTGCATTTTG